>NZ_MNQN01000064.1:0-8520 GCF_001915455.1 Bacteroides sp. 43_46
TTCCGGCTCGAACATATCAGGGGTATGTTCTTTAACGTACTCCAAAACTTCCTCTACATAAGGATATTGTTTGTTTTTACAGAATCTTTGAGGTATGTATGATGGAGGAAAGAAGGAATGTCCCACGTTTTTCTCTGCTTGAATCAGACGTTGACACATTTCAGGATCGTTTTTGGCTATAAGTTCAATTTCTTTATGCCGACACATGATACACGGGAAACATCCAACACGTGAGAATCCACGATAATACAATGGATTCGGTTTCTGCCCTGCATCCAGTATGCAATCTATAACTTGCTGTGCACTCCATTTGAAGATCGGTCTTAGAACAGAAGCGTCAAATTGGGAACACCATTCTTTGACATCCTTACTTCGGTAGTTTTCAGTTCTTCCTTTCTTATTAGGTTGAAAATACGATTTGAAGTACATACATTCCTCTTCCATTGCCGCACGTGCTGTACTTTCTCCGGCTCTGATACCTTGTATAATAATGCAGCTTTCTTTCAAAGAAAGTACATAATCAATCATTGGCTTCATTTTTAGTTCACTGGTACAAAACCGTGCATTCGTGGAAGGAAATCTTTTCTTGTGAACTGCCAAAGACACAAAATCGTATTTTGATTTGAGAGTTATAAGTCTTACTCCCATTTGCAGACAAACATCATTCACATGTTTATATGTGTCAGGGTGTTCCCAGCCGGTGTCACAAAACACAGCGGTTAAATTCCCCCCCCCCCATATTGTTTGAAGGCTTGGATCAAACATGCTTGTGAATCCTTACCACCTGAAAAACTTACTAATATTTTCATTTTTATGTCATTTCAATTTTTACATATTCATTTTTATTAATCCCGGCACTACCTTTGGGAGAATACACTAATCGGCCTCCATTATCCAATATCTTTTGTACATCTTTCATAGCTTGGTGTGCTTGGGTATAGTCTTTGTATTCTTGGTGGCCTATTGGGTATTTACAATATCTTCTGCCACCGTCAGGCATGATGCTGATACCGAATACTGTTTCACGAGTTTTTCGGTTGAAATTCTGTTGAGTCCTTACTTTCATTTTTTTTGATACATTTTCCCAGTTTAAGTATAAATACACATTCGTTATCCGGTGCTCCCCAATTGGTGTTACCAACTCCGATGGTTATAGATTCAAGTTCAAAAAGCATTGTCCGTTTGGTGTAGCCAAAACGGAAGCGAACATGAGTGTATTCTTTGGGGTGAAAGCCGTTTCCACGTGTAATACAAGAAAAACAAATACCTTTCTTACAATAGAAACCTGTCTTTTCATAGGAATTGCGACCTCCACATTTTGCTAATCTTCCGATCCAGTATTTCTTGATCTCTCTGTATTCTTCTTTCTTATTTCCGGATTCGATCATTTCATACCATTTTGCTTTTAATGGCAGGTCAAGGATTTTCATATTAACCATAGTCTAAAAGAGTTGCGGATTCTGTTTGTCGTGAAGGATTTTTTGAACACGTTCAATTTCTTCATCTACTTCACGCTCAATTTGTTTACTTATTCGTAAATCTATCTGTCTCTTATTTTTGAAATATTCTTTTTGGCAACGGCGCATTTCCACCACTTTGTCGAAAAATTCTTTTGGAGTCATAGATTTAAAAGGTATGGAAAAGGCCGCTTTGATGCGGCCTCCCCAGTGTGATTACTTTTTTCCAATCAGAAAGTCTTTCCACAATTCTTTGAATTGTTCTCCAAAGTAAATTGCGATTTCACTTGATTTTACAGCAAGGCGAGAGCCGAGAGTCGCATTCGAGACCGACCAATCGGAAACCGAGTGCGCAGAAGCGAGGCCGCAAACCGCACCGGCATACGCAGAACCGCCCCAAAGAACCAGCTGATTACGATCCTCTTCGTCCATTTCATCAATTTCTTTCTGATTATAAAGATAAAACCACGGCGTATAACGGTATTCATCTTTAGTAAATCGTGGAAAATCAGGATCGTTGTTCAATGCACGAGCAATTGTGCATAGTTTGATGTAGGCGAGGTGTGCAATATCAGCCACTTCTTCTTTGTGTCCGTCTTCATCCTCAACAAGTAGGCGAACAATAGGTTTTACACCTATTGCTTCACAAGCATCTTCGTAGGTTTTAATATTGTGATAATCTGTATAATCCGGCTTTTGCTTTCCGAATAGGGCTGTTAGAATACTAATTGCTTTAGGACAGTCGTTTGCTTCACTAAAAGCGGCTGTTACCTTTTCTTGTGTGATTTTAAGTTCTGACATAATGTAAATTATTTATTGTTAATACTATATCCGAATAATGCAAAATCTCCCCGGCACGGATCATCCGGGAAAATTGTTTTCATGTAATTGGTTACTTGTTGAACCATTTTCCAGTCCTCTGTTTTGCGTGTTGTTATCCCAAGCTGGTGTGCCATTTTTGCAACATGTGCATCCAATGGTATGTATAATTCTGTCGGGTGAATAATATTCCAAATACCTAAATCCACCGGCGATTTTCGTACTACCCACCGTAGAAACAGACAAATACGCTTGCATGGAGAATCACGCTCCAATTTTGGAATACCTTTTACGCCACCAAAATCTGTTTGTATTTCACGGATAACATTGTTGTAACCCTCATAAAATACTTCCAAATCATCCCATTCCTGATATATGTTGTACAACCGCTGGCAAATGCAGAAGAAGTCATGGTAGGTGAACATACGGTAGAAGGTATTTGTATTTTCTTTGTATTGTTCCCATACTTTGTTCATAATGAAGGCATAAGGAGAATTACCCATTAGATTATCCAAAATTTCTGCTTGCTGCATTATCAGTTTGCGATTCCCGAAAGCTATCCATGAAGTAAGAAAAGCACTGATTTCTATGTCCTTTTTATCATTGTACTTATGTGGAAAAAATATAGGATCATCTTTTATAAAATCAGGTGTTTCAAATTGTTTCGCCCAGTCAAGTAGTTTGTCTCTTAGTTCTTCCATAATATTCTTCTTTCCATTTTTTGAAAGCGGCTTCTTTATCATTTGATTTCATCCTTTGTATGAATGATTGATGGGATTCCAATAATTCTTTGGCCTCTTCATCTCCATTTTCCGATCTTTCAGTTAGATGTTTGATATATTCTCCGTAGAACATTCCAGTGCTGTTATTATTTTGTTCATGGGCTTCATTAATTGAAAGAGAAGAAACAATTTCATCACGCTGTGCATCGTATTCATTTAACCAGCCGAGAATGATATTACCGTCCAGTCTATCGTAAATCTTACCGGAAGCCATAGCATTACGGAAACACAATTTGATTTCCTCCAATTTGAGATAATAGAATCTGTCTATTATTAGATCAGCGGTAAGTGCCACTTGAACATCATTCATCGTTTTTCCAACATTGAAAAAAGACACAAGCTCGTTAATCGCAATTACCAGTATGGCTCTTGCGCCAGCCAATGTGATTTCTTTTCTTATAACGGAGAGTGGTAGGTTAGGAGTGTTGAGAACAGCTTCTTTAATCGAACTTACGTGCAATCCCTTGTAATACTCCGCTTGCAAGGTCAGCAAGTCTTTCAACGCTTTCTTTTCGGTTGCCGGGAGATTGCTGTTGACTTGAATTAAGTTGTTTCCCATACTTGTTAAAATCATTATTAGACCATCTGACTAAACGTTTGGAAACTTCAAATGTACGTTCCTTCTCAAAGCGCATTTTCCGTCCTCCGCATTCAGTCCAATACTCGAAAAAGTCCTTCAACATATCATCAGGATATTTCCCTCTATACATGAGGACTTCACTTCTGAATTTGTCTTTCCTTGCAGAAAGAGAATCCTTATTCATATTCATCTTATGGCCTAATCCGGCCATGAATGCTTGTTCCAATGTTGCATCAGGATGATCCCGACACCACTGGGTTGCTAATTCTTCTGATTTCATTTGATTTATAATTTAGATAACCAATATTTCCATATTCGTGAGGCTACGTGCGCCATCATAACGGGTGGTACACTCATTCCACAGATATAATGTGGGGATTGGTTGAGGAAATGATAATCTTGTGGAAATGTGGATATATTACATACTTCTAACCGTGATAAATATATAGGCTGCTTAAAAGGAATAATTGAGTCTGCATGAGTTGTTAGGGTGTAGCTTACTTTGTTCTCATATAGATATTGTTGATTAAAAAAGCCTCGTTTTCCAGTTTGTTTCTTATAGGCCTCTGCCAAAGCAATATCTCCTGCCACTCTCTGCTCAAATAACTTTCTCATTTTTACACCAATAGGCTTTCCCTTGTAATCCGCATATTCCCCATAATATATTTCCGATTCATTAAATTCCATGTCGATGTATGGCTCAACATTGAAGAGGTCTGAAACTTTTAGGAAATGGACTCCCAAATCATGCCTGATACATATAAAGAATACACGTTCTCTTTTTTGAGGTACTCCCATTTTAGAAGCATCAAGAAGAAAATGCTGACAATAATAACCAGCTTCCTCAAAGTCTTTGTATATACGTCTGACATAATCAATCGCATTCCCTAAAAGAAGTCCTTTCACATTTTCAGCAATAACGACTTTAGGTTTTAAGCGTTTGGCAAGTGCAATAAAATCAAAAAAGAGCGTGTCTAAAACTTGTGTCTTTTGACCTTCTTTGAATTTCTTTTCTTTACCCCACGCATCTTCACGTAATCCCGACATGCTAAATGTACTGCAAGGTGGTGATCCGTCCAATATATCTAAATGGTACAGTTCTTCGGGAAGATTATTCCTTTTCACTAAATCACGAATATCTTCCAAATAACTATACTGGGGATGATGGTTTGTTTCATAGCATTTCATCATTCGTGGATCAATCTCATTACAGCCAATAACATCGTAACCTGCTATTTTGTAACCCATAGTAGAGCCACCGCCACATGCAAAACAAGAAAATACCTTTCCTTTATCTTTAGTAAAAACAGCATCTTCTAAAGACCAGCGATAAGGATAGAGATGTTGTGTATGGGGGGGGGTAATTACATCTTTCATCATTCCACCTCCCATAATTCAGCTACTCTTTTGAACTCTTCATCAGCCGGAACCGGGCAATCTTTGATCCATTGCATATCTTTTACTTTCCATAACGAAAGGTCTGTGTTGTCAGGAATATGCTTTTTAATATCAGGAAAAAGATTGAGCCGAAGAGATTTACTTTCCATAAGTTCATCTTTGTAATCCAACAAAAAATTATTGGCCTCCAATAAACTATGAATATCATTAACAGAATGTGGAGTGTAAACAACTCCATCGAAGTATCTGATATAATTGGGGAGCATATCAGCCAGTGCCGTATATAGAAATAATTTTCCTTTATTGCCATAGGCCAATTTTTGAACGGTTTTGATACTTTCAGCCAAATTTGCCAGTTTTTCAGGAAACAAAAGTGGTTCTCCACCAGTTATCATGATCTCTTTGTAATTAAAGTGCTCAACAACTGGTAATTTTGAAAAATCCCATGAGTTGTTGCAACACATAGGACATTTGTTCGGACATTTGGTTGTAACCAATAGACGTAACTTTTCCATTTATAATGATATTGTTTGGGTGTATTTCAATTCTCCGGTATATCCACGTGCTTTCAATTCTGCGATAAGTTCCCGTGGAGAAAATTTTGCCAATTCAGGATTGGAATATATTTTCTTCAAATTCCCCCCCCCCTCCCGGAGTTTTCTTACGGTTTCTGGCATAAACATTACCGCACTCTTTACAATATGTCTGCAATCCATCTTCGGTTGAAGCATTTTTCCAAAACTCACTGACCGGAAGTTCCCGGCCACATTTGCTACATTTTTTTAATTTTTCCATTATTCCTTTTCTTTAATTCTACCATATTCACATATTAGTAAAGCATCCGAAGTTGCCAATGTAACTTTTGCATACGGGAACAGCTGTTGGGCTTTCTTCTTTAAGATGTTTTTCCATTCTGTCTTACCCAATTTGTCTGTATTTCGTAATCCTATAGTTTTTTGCCAAGTTTGTGGAGATACTGTTACTGTCGGAATCCCACAAGCTATCAATCCCATAGTCAGCTGTCCGTAACCTTCTCCAAAAACAAAAGAGGCAGAAGCACTTTGTCCGGTCATGCCATTCACTCGTTCCAAATAACAAACGCTATTTTCTTTGTATATGGAGAGAAAATCTAATAAGTCTTTGGGAGTTGGTGGCATTTTGATACACTCCAATAATTTGTTATTCTCGGTGTCGTACACTACAATTCCACCGTTTTTGCCAACATCTATACCTATGATCCTTCGTTTCATAAATTATACTTTTTTGTTTATAAATCTTTTGAGCTTAATTACATCTTTCTTTCCAAGCCTTAGTGCTTCACTGGTCTTGATGTCAGAAGGTGAAGCTTTACAATTCTCGGTTATCCTTTCAAAATGTCGGATAAAGGATTTTAGGAAATAGTCGGGGATTTCAACTTTCATAATGATTGATTTATGTGGATAAGCCCGGACTCGAACCGGGAACTGTTGCAATCAGGATTTTCGTTTCTGCTTCCGTTTGTACGTATGTCAAGTGTTAATAGCATATTACCTGACTCGTGATGCTATTCGTGCATTTTTACCACAGAAACTAAGCGTCTTCCGATTTCGCCACTTATCCGTTTGCCTCTACAATAGAGGCATTTTACATGAACAAAAAGACTCTTTGTAGTATCTACCGTCGTGGAGCGTATGCAGCGTACTCGACTCGACTTGCAAAGAGAAGAAAAAAGGTGAGGCATGATAGTTCCCGGATAGGCGGTCAAGCCACACCGGGAGAAGCTGATTATTAATCGGGTTGATAATTATTATTTTAGGAATTTAGCAAAAGTCTTGATTGAGCCTTCATTATTACTTTTTAAAGAGGCCAATTCTGTATTTTTAGAAGTTAGTGTAGAAATAACAGATTTATTCTTTTCGATTTCTGCATCAATATCACTATTAAGTGTTTCCAAATCGGCTTTTGCTTGTGCAAATTGAGACAATATCGTATCTCTTCTTTGTTGAAATGTCAGCATATTATTTTGTCATTTTTAAAAATTCAGGAGCAATGCCATATAGAGGTGTCTTCCCGTCCCACTTGTCTATAAATTGTTTATATAAAATCTCACGGGTGAGTCCACGGGACGCAATTAAAGCTTGTTCTGTTTTTAGTTGCTCCAGTTCGTTTTGCTTCTTTTGTTCTTCAATCTTCTGATCAAGTACCGAAATATTAGTGTTTACCTCGTTACGGCTATCTATTTTATCGCGGACAGCTCTTGAAAATTCCAATTGTGCGGAGAAGGTCAACAACTGCAATCCCCGTTTCTCAAATTCTTTATCAACGATCTGTTCCAGTCTCTTTTCAAATACCAATGAACCACCGTCAGCCATCAGACTGTCTGTTTTATGTTTGCGACTTTCTTCTTTGATAAGATCATATATACGTGGCTCCAAAATATTATCTTCTAATGATTGCATAAAGCCATCTTTTCCCGATGGGGTGTCAGCCTTATCAATATGCTTGTTATCAAATACAATATCAATAGCCCTGTTTTTCATTACTTTATAAGAGTAAGTTGGCCGGGCTGTAAACTCTGTATTGTCGGCTGCCTTTAGTGTGACTGGATCAGAAAATTCTCCGCGCTGATCGAATAGCGGAACTTGAAAAAGCTCTGTGCCTAATTCCCATGTAGATACCTTACCGGCAACGATTTTAAAATCTTCTTTCCCTTGTTTGCCGTAGTTCTCCATAAGGACACCGGCATAATTGGGAGCAACTCTTTCGCATGAAGCAAACAAAACAACGGCAAATAGTGCCACAATCAAAAAATCAATCTTTCTTTTCATTTTCTACTTTTTTTTAATGATATTATAAACTATAAATGCTACTGTCAGCATAATTATTGAAATTCCCAACCACGCATTTATGTGATTGAATACGCGGTTGCCAATGAAGAAAGCCGATACGACAAGTACCGGCTTCCAGTATTTCTTTACAGTCTTCATTGTTATTGTTCGATAATGGCAATATCCGGTGCCAATTTACGGATCAACAATAATTGCTCGTCAATGGCCTTGTTGCGTTCCTCTTCCACTATCACTTCTGCACCAGGGGAGCAAAGGGACAATCGAATATTACGCCCGTCCACATCTGCAATGATTTCCACTTCAATCTCTTCTGCAGGGCGACCTTTGAAAATCGGGACAATAAGATTGAATGAGGCCGGAAGATTGGAGTTGACAACTTGGCTGTAATTGTCAGTGCGACTACCGTTGTCTTGTCGGGAGTTTTCCACTTTTGAGTCAATGCTGGCTTTGAAGTTCTTCAAGACTGTTACCAGTTCCATGTTGTATTGTGCATCCTTGAAGAAGGCACGATTCATTTTGAAGAACTTTGAAAGCTGCACCGGTTCCCATGTCTTGCTTGTGTTAATACCAAATTCAAGAAACTTGGGATAGTATTTCAACTCACCTCTTACAGTAGCTTTATTCCTACTGTCAGTTTCATTGGTGACAAGTTTAAG
>NZ_MNQN01000065.1:0-8315 GCF_001915455.1 Bacteroides sp. 43_46
GTATAATTATTTTCTTCTTCTTCCTGTCAAAACAAAGGGGCTTAAAATTGCAGCACAATTGCAGAAAGGAGCTTCGGGAGGGGTGATTGAATGGAAAGTAAAATAAGTGAATATAAACCTTTTAAACAAAAAAGTATATGAAAACACATGAAAACCGGACCTTGCTCAGCAAAGTCTTGCTACGGGCAACAACCTGTCTTTTGCTCACAAGTGGTATTGGTATAAGTCCTGCATTTGCAGTTGCTGATCTGGCAAATACAGTGAGAACTGAAAGAATGCAGCAACAAAAAGTATCAGTAAGTGGTGTTGTGAAAGATAAAAACGGTGAACCGATTATCGGTGCTAGTATCATGGAAAAAGGAACCACGAACGGAACTATCAGTGATATAGATGGGAAATATACATTGAATGTAAAAAGCCCAAAGTCTGTTTTAGTGATTTCTTATCTTGGCTTGAAAACTCAAGAAGTGACTATAGGAAGTAACAGAAAAGTAAATGTCATTTTGCAGGATGATTCGGAATTGATGGACGAAGTAGTAGTTATAGGCTACGGAACCCAACGTAAAGGAGATGTGACCAGTGCCGTGGCTTCAGTAAAAGCAGAAGATTTTACAATCGGTAAAATAGGGGACGCCGCTGAACTGATTAAAGGAAAAGTAGCGGGATTAAGCATTACCAATTCTACTGGCGATCCCACAAAAACTTCAAGCATTATGCTTCGTGGTATATCCACTATTACCGGCAGTGTCACTCCATTAGTTTTAGTAGATGGAGTAGAAGGCTCTCTGACAACTGTTGCCCCCGAAAATATTGCATCTATCGATGTTTTAAAAGATGCGTCGGCAGCAGCTATTTATGGTACGCGCGGTGCAAATGGCGTAATTATCATCACAACCAAAACCGGTAAACGGGAGTCACGTGCCAACGTCTCTTATTCCGGTTATGTTTCTTTATCCGACTGGTTCAAGACTGCCGATTTTATGGATACACACGACGTCATCTACGGACTGACCCCCTTTGAGTATGAAGGCTATGATACAGATTGGCTAGGAGCCGTGACCCGCAAAGCCGGATACAAGCAGAACCATTCATTGGCTATTGATGGGGGAGGCAAAAACTCTTCTTATTCAGCCAATGTGACATTCAGCGATGAAGACGGTATTATGCGTAAAAGTGACAATCGCAATATAAAAATGCAGATGGACTATACTCAATATGCTTTGAATGATATCCTAAAATTTAACATTAATATGTTGTATGGTAGGCAAAACTATACCAACAATAACAATGCGTATGTGTACCGCCAAGCCATTATCCGTAACCCGTCTTCTCCTATTTATAATGAAGATGGATCATACAATGAAAATTTTAATAAGCTATATTATTATAACCCAGTAGAGATACAGAATGAAACAATCGGTGACACTCGCGTTAACTGGTCCCGCCTTACTGGTAATATCACCGTTGAACCGATTAAAGGTTGGCAAACAAATGTAATGTTGTCTATGAAAGAAAATATCACCCGTGGGGAAACGTATTATACCAGCAAATATTATGACCAGACCCAAAAGGATGTAAACGGTTATGCCTCCAAGTCGGAAGGTTCTACGCGAAGTGATAATATGGAGATAACTTCTAAATATGATTTCTCAATAAAGAAACATCATGTCAATGCTTTGATAGGTTACAGCTACTTGTATACAGTGAATGATGGATTTAATGCCGGTAACGGTGATTTCCCTACAGAAGCCTATTTATACAATAACCTAGGGACTGGCGCCTACTTGACAAATGAAAAAGCTCCGCATGCTTCAATGGGTTCTTATAAAAATGATAATACGCTTATAGGTTTCTTTGGTCGCGTAAGCTATGGGTACGATAATCGATATAACCTCATGGTAAGTGTACGTCGGGAAGGTTCTTCCAAATTCGGTAATAATAATAAATGGGGAACATTTCCTTCTATATCCGCGGGATGGACGATCAGCAATGAAAGTTTCATGAAGGATGTTACTTGGCTGGATAATCTGAAATTACGTGCCGGTTTTGGTATTACCGGTGTTATTCCCGGTGATCCGTACAAGTCATTATATAAATATGGTTATGATGCTTATGGCGATATTATGAGCCCGGAAGGGGACTGGATAAAGACATTGGCAATTACGCAGAATTACAATCCGAATTTGAAATGGGAAAAGACGAAAGAGATAAACATCGGTTTGGATTGGGGTGTATTGAATGGTCGTTTAAGTGGTTCTATCGATGTTTATAGTAAAAAGACAGTAGACTTGCTTTACGATTATAGTGTGCCGGTGCCACCCAACTTATATTCTACAACGCTTGCCAATGTGGGACAAATGCGTAATCGAGGCATAGAATTTATAGTCAATGCAATACCTGTGCAAACCAAAGCTTTCGAATGGAATACCACGTTGACTCTTTCACATAACAGCAACAAGTTGCTTAGTTTGTCCAATGACTTATATGAAACTGAGAACTTTAAAGAAGTAGGAGGCGTGGGCGAGCCTATTTCTGTGGGAACTCATTGCATGGAAGTAGGGCATCGTTTAGGAGATTTCTGGGGATTAAAGTCGGTTGGAGTGGACAAGGATGGCTTTGTATTGGTTCAGGTTTCCGATGGTAATGGTGGTTGGAATGTAAAGCCATTTAATACAAACCTAAATAAAGAAGAAAATCGCCAACGTTTAGGAAATGGCCTGCCTAAGATATATGCCGGATGGGGAAATACATTCCGTTATAAAGGTTTCGACCTAAATTTGCAATTTACCGGACAGTTCGGTTATCAGATTTTAAACGCACAACGCAGTTTCTACGAAAACAATTCCATTGCTTATAACCGGCTGAAATCGGCTGCCGATTGGCATCCTGCCATTAATGCGGACGGCACACCCGTTATGGATGAAGCTACCGGCAAACAAAAAATGGTACGCTTGTCAAATTCAATGTCTCAAGGTATATGGAGCGATCATATTGAAAATGGGGATTTTGTAAAACTGACAAGTGCAACATTAGGTTACACTGTGCCATTATCTGGGTCTATCAGGAAGTATATCAATCACTTGCGTGTATACATCTCAGGTCAGAACCTGTTCTGTATCACCGGGTATTCGGGCATGGACCCTGAAGTTGATAATGCTTTCTTATCGCCGGGTATTGACTATCAAGACAAGTATCCCACTACCCGTTCATTTACTTTCGGCTTAAATGTTAACTTTTAAATCAATATAGCTTTATGAAACGTTTGAATTTTAAACACATAATAATGGGACTGGCGGCAAGTTCATGCTTGGCATTCAGTTCATGTACCGATTTGTCTGAAACTCTTTATGATGAGTTAACGGAAGACAATTTAGACTTCAATAGCGAAAATGATGTAAATTCGCTTAAAGGACAGGCTATTGCCCAATTTCGTTATATTTATTGGGCTTGGAACGGCTATTTTGACCTAAACGAAGAGTGCAGTGATACCTATATGACCCCTAAACGTATCAGTATTGGATGGGGAGACTTATATGTAAATATGCATAAACATGACTGGAGCTATACGTTAGGTCATATTGACGGTCTTTGGAGTTATGCCTACAAGTGTTTAGGTTATTGCAACAAGACGCTGGATATCATGCCGGAATCATCCAAAAAAGCCAGAGCCGAAGTCCGTTTTATCCGTGCAACTGTATATTATATGTTACTGGATGCATTTCGTAATGTCCCGCTGGATACCACTCAGGAACATCCGGCAGGGTATCTGCCCGAGCAGGCTACAGCTCAGGAGTTGTTTGATTTTTGCGTATCTGAGTTAACCGCAATAAAAGATGATTTGGGAACAGAGCATGTATTCGGGTATCCTAATCGTTATGCCGCTTGTATGGTATTGGCTAAATTGTATTTGAATTACAATGCCTACTTCAAGACCGATGATAACTCTTGGTATGAAAAAGCTTATGCAGAGGCAAATGAAGTAATAAAAGAAGGCGGTTACTCATTGGCTGAGAATTATCTGGATAATTTCCGTCAAGATATTTCTGCATCTCCCGAGGTTATTTTTGCCATACCTCTAGACATCACTCATGCTTCCCATAATTATTTGTCTAGCAAAGCAGTACCGCAATCCGGTCTAGAAGCCTATGGATGTACGGGTAGTGCACAAAATGGCAGTTGTGCTATTCCTCAATTTATTGATACTTATGATGAGGAAGACCAACGTTTGGCTGATACATGGGCTATGGGAATCCAGAAGAAAGCAGTGAAGAATTCGGATGGTACCTACACTCCGCAGGCAGGCGATCCGATTCCTTTCAGTTCAGATGACTGGTCGGGCACTGGTTATTTGAATTATAACAAACAAGTACATTCCATTGACAATCCCGGAGCTTACCAACAAGAAGGCTATCGCTTTGTGAAAAGTGAAATTTGTTCCGGAACCGAAGGTACTTATGGAAATGATGTCGCGTTCTTCCGTCTGGCAGATGCCATGTTTATAAAAGCGGAATGTTTGTTGCGCCTCGGTGGTTATAATGATGAAACTGAACAAACAGCGGCTGATCTGGTAACAGAGGTTCGCAAACGTTCCTTTAAATCGGCAGCAAAAGCGACACGTACTGTCGCTCAACTGAAAGGGGGAAGTACTTATGATTATGGACATCGTGAATATCAATGTGAAGGATTTGCTAATTGGGACCGCAGTTCGTACGTTTTCACAGAAGAAGGAGGAGATGATATCATTCTGGGTGGTTTGTTGGATGATTTGGGATGGGAGTTTGTTGGTGAACACCATCGTCGTCAAGATCTGATTCGCTTTAGGATGCAGGATGGACGCAATGTGTTCAATGGTAAATCATGGTTCTGCAAAGATGCTACTACTGAGACGCACTGGGATTATTTCCCTATTCCGAAATCGGCATTGGATGCAAACCTTAATTTAAAGCAGAATGAAGGTTATTCAAGTAAATAACACAATAAAAAGATAGATCATGAAAAAAAGTATATTCCATGTTGCAGTGCTGGGGTTATTAACAAGCATCGCAGCTATTAGCTGTGACGATAATACCGATGTGTGCCAAGAGCATATATTGACACAAGACGAAATAAATGAAATGGCTCGCCAGGATTCCATCAAAGAAGTTCAGAAAAACCAGATCAATGCAGATCTGATTTTGGAATATCAAGCAGACATTACAATCAGCCAAGTGGCCTATGACGGAACCCATATAGAGATTGAACTGGATAAAATTGCCGAATTATTTCAAATCTCTGAAGAAGATTTGTTAGCAGGCATCGCATTAGACGACGGTGCACCCGAAATTCAAGGATTTGCCATCGAAGGAAGTACGCATGCCGATAATATGACGGCCTCTAACAGTAATGCTACTTGGGGGCACTGGTTTGATGCCAATGGAAATGTGGTGGCTTGGGGTGACAATGCAATGGTGTGTTGCGAATACAATACGGAAGATAAATTTTTTAATGTCATGCAATTCCCCAAGCACTTGATAGATGGTCAGAAAGTTAAAGTTATAGAAGGTTTGAAATACGGAGAGAAACGGGTGGCTGTAGTGATCACTGTGATGGCGCACGGAGCTGAAGAAATTACTGCTCCGATTGTTTCTACGCAAAAGGTAAGTATCGATGTCAATCCTGCCAGCACTTATGATATGAATAATGTTAAGTTTGACGTTAGTAAGGTGATGGCTGATTTGGGGATTTCTTCCATGGAAGAGGCAAAATATGTTGGTGTGAAAGCTGATGGCAGTTATGCACAAGAATCGGATGCCGGCACCAATGGGTTTTGGTATGATATGGATGGATTTGCCAGTGGTTTTGGTGATAATGCGCGAGTTTATACCTCTTATGGTGGCGATGAGTGGATGGACGATGAAATTGGAATAGGGCAAAATCCGGGTAAAATGGTAGAAGGTGACCAAGTGGTAGTGAAGTATGGCATTCTAGCTAATAACAAAATTGCCATGATAGAAATCACAGTGAATGTTGTTCCTTACGATGATCCGGAAACAGCTCCTACAGGTGACCCTAAGACGCTGGAACAGACCGTGAGCCTCTCTAAGGCTTATGATAATACGTATAGTTCTGTTCAATTTGATATAAAGGAAGTACTTCGGGACGCTTTTAAAATGACTACTTATCAAATTCATAGGGCGCGTGTATCAGGAGATTTGAAGATTTATTGTGGTGAAGAAACAACAGAAGCCCCTTCGTATACTGCTGATGTTCCGGGCTATTGGCTGGGAAAGGATGGTGCGTCAGCAAAGTATGCAGATGGACTTTGTTGGGTTAGTTTGGGAACCAGTGAAACAGAACTCTATTTATATGGTGGAAATCATCCGGAGAATGTGGATCCGGCTCACGGTACAACGATTGCAACGAAATATATCATTACTTGCAACGGAGGCAAAGTGATTGTAAATCTGTGCTTTGAGATTAAAGGTGCTGTAAGCGAATAAAAAAACTTGATATGTTTATGAAAAAATATCAATTACTAAATACTTTTCAATGGTTGCTGATGACTTTGTTCTTTTTATTTTTTATCATGGGTTGTGATGACGATGAGAAAGTGAGGGAAGAAGAAGAAAAGATTACCATTGGAGAGGATCAATTGGCTATTGAATTGGATGCAGAAGATACTTCTGCATCCATCAAATTCACAGCTTTAGCCTCGTGGACAGCAACAATCAAGGAAGCGGAAGTTCATAATTGGGTGGCACTTTCATCCAAACAAGGAATTGGCGGACTTGTTACTTTAAATTTGATTTTGAAAAAGAACACTAATAAAGATGACCGATATGCTGTTATAACGATTGCGTGTGGAAATAGTACTAAAGAGATAAATCTCAGTCAGGCAGGGAGTTCCCTATTGATTATGGACGAAGCCGATATTAAAGACTTTGACAAATACTATAAGCCGGCAGAATTTAGTAAAATGGATATGTTACGCAGCGATTCCAAATGGTCTTGGTTCCGTTCTGCACAAAGTGAGCACTTCTTTGTATTCTGGGAAGCCGGCTTTGGAGATAATCCGAATGCAGATACCGTTGATGCCGCTTTGCGTGTAGACATAGATGATTTATTAGAAAAGGCAGAGCAGTTTTATAAAACCAATATTGAAGTCTTAAAGTTTGCGCAATTAGGGGAGGGAAAGTCTTATCTAGATAAATATAAGATGGAGATTTATTTGTTGTACCAGACCGAGTGGTTAGCTACAGGCTCAGGTTATGATAATAAAATCGGAGCATTATGGGTTAATCCAAGTACTTGCCAGCCGGTAGGTTCTACTATAGCCCATGAAATCGGACATAGTTTCCAATATCAAGTATATTGTGACAAAATATTACAGGGAAATCCGGATGATTTGAAATGTGGCTTTCGTTATGGTTATGAAGGGAGTAATGGCGGTAATGGATTTTGGGAACAATGTGCACAATGGCAATCTTATCAGGACTATCCTGGTGAATTGTTTGCTAACTATCATTTCGACGTATGGCTGTCCAATTGTCACAGGCATTTTGAACATGAATGGATGCGCTATGCCAGTTATTGGCTTCAGTCCTATTGGACTGCAAGGTATGGAATAGAAACGGTGAGTAATGTCTGGAAACAGTCTGTTTATCCCGAAGATGCTATTTCTACTTATATGCGGCTATATTGTGGCAATCAGTGGAGCATAATGAGTCAGGAATTGTATGACTATGCAGCACGAATGGCTACTTTTGATATAGATGGCATAGGAGAGTATGCCAGTGGTTACCTTGATAAATATTCAACTAAGCTTTATCCTGCCGGTGACGGATACTATCAGGTCGCTTATGCCAGTTGTCCCAGTACGACGGGCTTTAATGTCATCGCCTTGAATGTTCCGAATGCAGCCACTACTGTAAGTGCAAGCTTTCTAGGATTATCACCTGGTACCGATCTTGCCCCTGATGATCCAGGGGAATATATGGAATCGGAAACTGTAGCAGGGACGGTTGCTACATATAATGTGGGCAATGCAGCAGATGCAGGTTGGCATTATGGTTTTGTAGCATTGAAAAAAGATGGAACGAGAGTATATAGTGACAGGAATACGGAGCCTACTGGTGTAGCAAGTTTTACATTACCTGCAAATACTGAAAAACTATACTTTATCGTATTGGGTGCTCCCAAGCAATACAAGCCTCATCCATGGGATGAGAAAGAAAAGAACGATGAGCAATGGCCTTACAAAGTAAAGTTTGAAGGAACGGACTTGCTTGGCAATTTCTCTATTGACGAGACGGCTATGCCTAAAGATATTACATTGA
>NZ_MNQN01000066.1:0-10386 GCF_001915455.1 Bacteroides sp. 43_46
ACAAATTTTCTAAAGAAATAAAGGGATTATTCTCACCGCAGTGAGAATAAATTCTTATCGCTATGAGAAAAAGTTCTCACCATAATGAGAATTTTTTCTCATCACGGTGAGAATACTTTGAGAATTATTTCATCTTATAAACCAATGTTCCTCCCTTGACAATATCTTCATGAGAGATAGTATTCTTCGTATAAGGTTCACCATTCAAAGTAATGCTATCCACATACTTATGCTCTTTCGACAGGTTCTCTGCGATAATAGTAAAAGTCTTGCCACCAGCCAGATGCAATACCATTTCAGGCAACTGGGGCGCCCCGAATACATACTCGCCACTCACCGGATTCACCGGATAAAATCCCATTGCACTCAACATATACCATGCAGACATCTGACCACAATCGTCATTTCCGCAAAGTCCGTCAGGTTTGTTTCGGTATTGAGTATCGAAAATCTCACGGATTAACTCTTGTGTACGCTCCGGACGACCGGCTAATGCATATAAATAAGTTACGTGATGACTCGGTTCGTTGCCGTGAGCATATTGTCCGATCAATCCTGTTACATCAGCCAGACCTTCACCTTCCAAAGTAACGGTAAACAAAGAATCCAATTTATTCAGGAAAGGTTTTTCACCACCAAAGAGCCGGATTAATCCCGGGACGTCATGTTGCACGTGCCAGGTATATTGCCATGCATTTCCCTCCGTATAATCTCCCCCTATACTTTCCGAATGTCCCAAAGCACTCGGATTAAACGGAGCCTTCCATGTTCCATCTGCTTTGCGCGGACGCATAAACTGGGTTTCAGTATCAAAGAGGTTCTTATAATAATCGGCACGTTTTGCAAAGTACGCCGCATCTTCTTCTTTTCCCATACGGCGTGCCATGTCGGCAGCAGCATAATCGTCATATACCGACTCTAATGTGGAAGACACCGATTCGGCTTTTATCAGGTCGGTCGGGAAATAGCCGTATTTCGTATATACTTCCCAGTTTGACTTCAACGGATGTGAAACAGTCTGCGTCTTCTTTATAATATTGAAAGCACGCTCCGCGTCAAAGCCACGGAATCCCTTACGATAGGCCTCGGCAATCACAGAAACCCCATGATTACCTATCATACAGTAGTTCTCCTTTCCCCATAATGCCCAGATAGGCAGGAATCCCTGCACTTCACCTTGTTCTATCAACGAATTAACAAAACCGTCGACACGTTCGGGAATTATCAATGTATAGAAAGGATGAGCGGCACGATAAGTATCCCACAAAGAGAACGTAGAATAAAAAGTCCCCGTTCCCGCTTTCACAACGGAGTCGGCAGCGTTACGATACATACCATCGACATCCGAAATCTCATTCGGTTGAATCAAAGCATGATAGAAACTGGTATAGAAGTTTGTCTTTTCATCATCGGTACCGTCTATTTCGATACGGCTCAGATAACTATTCCATTCATTATGCGCAGCGTCTCTCACTCCGTCAAAGTCCCAGGCAGGAATTTCCGCTTCCAAGTTCTTCTTGGCTCCGGCTACGCTCGTAGTGGAAAGGGCCACTTTCATCATCAACTCGTCTCCCGGCTGCATGTCGAAAGTAGCAACAATACGTTTCCCTTTCTCCGTCTCTCCCATCGGAAGGTAAAGTGAGTCTGCAACAGGACGATTAAATTTTATCACAAAGAAATAATCCTGATTCACCCATACGGCATTATTGACATGTCCGGTCAGCGTTTGGGCGTCTTCCCAATTCACCTCACAACTCTTCACGTGTGAATGATATTGTTCTTCCCTCCAGGCAGGACCATGCTGAAGATCTATCAGCAGAGAAGCGGAGTCTGCTTTGTTGTAGGTATATCGATGTAGGGCAGCATGAATAGAAGCCGTCAGTTCCGCTTTCACCTGCGGATCGGAAAGTTCCACAGTATAGTAACCCGGCGCAGCCGCTTCTTTATCTTTCGGGAAATGACTGCGATAAGCGTCCCAGGCACGGGTACGTGTACCGGTAACAGGCATTACCAGAATATCACCCAAGTCCATACATCCTGTTCCATTCAGATGCGTCTGCGTGAATCCCCAAATCAGAGAATCCTGATAGGTATACTCGGAACAATAGCGCCAGCCGACTGCACCCGTCACAGGGCTGCTCTGGATCATTCCGAAAGGATAACAAGCCCCCGGAAAGGTATGCCCATTATCGGCCGCACCGATGAATGTATTAACGTATCGGGTATAATCTTTTGTTTCCGCTTTTTCTGTCGGAGAACAGGAAGAATAGAAAAATAAACCTGCCAAAGCAGCAGCCATAAGAGGGATTCTTCTTTTCATAGTAAATATAATGTTAAATTAATGTCGCATAATGACAGCGACAAAGATAAAAAAAATCCCTCTCATGACATCCGTACGATTCGTTTATTTCCAAAGGCAATCTATCGTTCCACTGTGATAAAACAAAAAATCTTGCGACTTATTGGATAAATACAACTCAATTATTTATCTTTGTTAGCTTAATAATAAGCTGGCTCAAAAAAACAATAAGCATAATGAAAGATTTCTTGAAATTTACACTTGCAACAGTAACCGGTATTATCCTGTCAAGTATCGTATTATTTATTGTCAGCATGGTGACCTTGTTCGGTATCATGTCTGCTTCGGATACGGAGACAATAGTAAAAAAGAATTCGGTAATGATGCTCGATCTGAACGGAACGTTGGTCGAACGCACGCAAGAGAATCCATTGGACATTCTATCACAATTATTCAGTGACGATTCCAATATATACGGTCTGGACGATATCCTCTCTTCTATCAAAAAAGCAAAAGAGAATGAAAATATTAAAGGAATTTACTTGCAGGCCTCTTCATTGGGAACGTCATACGCTTCTTTACAGGAGATCCGTAATGCACTACTTGATTTCAAGGAAAGCGGAAAGTTTATCATTGCTTATGGAGACTCTTACACCCAGGGACTTTATTATCTTTCCAGCGTAGCCGACAAAGTGCTGCTCAATCCTAAAGGGATGATAGAGTGGCGTGGCATTGCCGCAGCTCCTGTCTTCTACAAAGATTTGCTGCAAAAAATTGGTGTAGAAATGCAAATCTTCAAGGTAGGAACATACAAATCGGCAGTGGAACCGTTTATTTCTACCGAGATGAGCCCCGCCAACCGAGAACAAGTGACTGCTTATATCAATTCTATTTGGAGACAAGTGACTGAAGGTGTATCCAATTCACGCTATATCCCGGTGGATTCATTGAATGCCTATGCCGACCGTATGCTAATGTTCTATCCGGCAGAGGAAAGTGTAAAATGCGGATTGGCTGATACGCTGATTTATCGAAATGATGTGCGTAACTATCTAAAAGAGCTGGTAGAAATAGGCAAGGACGATCAATTGCCTATGCTTGGCTTGAGCGATATGGTCAATGTGAGGAAAAATGTACCGAAGGATAAGAGTGGCAATATCGTAGCTGTTTATTATGCTTCCGGAGAAATCACCGATTATGCCGGTTCATCTGCTTCTGATGAAGGTATAGTAGGTTCCAAAGTGAGCCGCGACCTTCGCAAACTGAAAGACAATGATGATGTGAAGGCAGTCGTGCTTCGAGTTAACTCTCCGGGCGGAAGCGCTTTTGCTTCCGAACAAATCTGGCACGCCGTAAAGGAGCTGAAAACTAAAAAGCCGGTTATTGTCTCCATGAGCGATTATGCCGCTTCAGGCGGTTACTACATCTCATGTGCGGCTGATACGATTGTGGCGGAACCAACAACATTGACCGGTTCTATCGGTATTTTCGGTATGGTACCGAATGTAAAAGGGCTGACAGACAAAATCGGTTTGACTTACGATGTAGTAAAAACAAATAAATATTCGGATTTCGGAAATATCATGCGTCCTTTCAATGAAGGAGAAAAAGCATTGCTGCAAATGACGATAACCGAAGGATACAATACATTTATCGGCCGTTGCGCCGAAGGACGCCACATGACTAAAGAAGCTATCGAGAAGATCGCCGAAGGTCGTGTGTGGACCGGTGAAGCCGCCAAGGAACTGGGTCTGGTGGACGAGCTTGGAGGTATTGACAAAGCATTGGATATCGCCGTAGCCAAAGCGGATATCGAAAATTATACTGTTATCTCCTATCCGGCGAAACAGGATTTTTTCTCCTCTCTGTTTGAAACTAAACCGACAAATTACGTAGAAGCACAATTGCTGAAAAGCAAATTGGGCGAATACTACCGTCAGTTTGATCTGTTGAAGAATCTGCAAGAAAAATCCATGATTCAGGCACGCGTCCCATTTGAACTGAATATAAAATAACCTGTACTGCATGGACGAACACTTTATCAAGATACACAAGTGGCTATACCCTGTCTCATGGATATACGGAGCAGTGGTAGTGATGAGAAACAAGCTCTTTGACTGGGGAATCTTCCGGTCGAAGAGTTTCGATGTTCCCGTTATTTGTATCGGCAACCTTGCCGTAGGAGGTACAGGCAAAACCCCGCACACTGAATATCTGATAAAGTTACTTCGTGATAAATATCAAGTGGCCGTCCTCAGCCGGGGGTACAAACGACGTACTAAAGGCTATGTGCTCGCCACTCCCCAATGTACGGCAAAAACAATTGGAGATGAACCTTACCAGATGTATACAAAGTTCTCTTCCGTCACACTGGCTGTTGACGAAAAACGTTGCCACGGAATAGAAAAGCTACTCAAACTGAAAGAGCCTTCGACAGACGTTATCCTGCTCGACGATGCCTTCCAGCACCGTCACGTAAAAGCGGGATTAAACATTCTGCTGACTGATTATCACCGTCTTTTCTGCGATGACACCTTACTTCCGGCCGGACGTTTACGCGAGCCCGTCAACGGAAAGAACCGGGCGCAGATTGTCATTGTCACTAAATGTCCGCAGGATATCAAACCGATTGATTATAACATTATCACGAAACGGCTGAACCTTTATCCGTATCAGCGGCTATTCTTCTCGTCGTTCCGGTATGGTAACTTGCAACCCGTATTTTCGAACGAGGGCGGCATTGCGTTATCTTTACTGACTGATACTGATATCCTGTTAATCACAGGTATTGCCTCTCCTGCCCCTATCCTCGAAAGACTGGGAGATTGTACGAAGCAAATAGACTTGCTTTCATTCGGCGATCACCATGACTTCACCCATAAGGATATGCAACAGATAAGGGAACGATTCAACAAGTTAAAAGGTAAACGGCGGTTGATTATCACTACCGAGAAAGACGCCACACGCCTGATCAATCATCCGGGCTTGGATGCGGAATTAAAACCGTTCATCTATGCTCTGCCTATTGAAATAGAAATATTACAGAACCAACAAGATAAATTTAACCAACATATTATTGACTATGTTAGAGAAAATACAAGAAACCGCAGCTTACCTGAAAGGAAAGATGCACACCAGTCCTGAAACAGCCATTATCCTTGGCACAGGTCTTGGCAGTTTGGCAAACGAAATCACCGAGAAGTATGAAATAAAGTATTCGGATATTCCTAACTTCCCGATATCTACCGTCGAAGGTCATAGCGGCAAGCTGATTTTCGGTAAATTGGGCAATAAGGATATTATGGCAATGCAAGGCCGTTTTCACTATTATGAGGGTTATTCAATGAAAGAGGTTACTTTCCCCGTACGTGTGATGCGTGAACTGGGTATCAAAACCTTGTTTGTATCCAATGCCAGTGGCGGGACGAATGCAGATTTTGAAATCGGTGACCTGATGATTATCACTGACCATATCAACTACTTCCCCGAACATCCGCTACGCGGAAAGAATATCCCTTACGGTCCCCGTTTTCCGGATATGAGTGAAGCATATAGCAAAGAACTGATCCGCAAGGCGGACGAAATTGCCGAAGAAAAAGGCATCAAGGTTCAGCACGGAGTTTACATCGGTACACAAGGCCCTACTTTCGAAACTCCGGCTGAATATAAATTATTCCATATTCTAGGTGCCGATGCCGTAGGTATGTCTACCGTTCCCGAAGTGATTGTTGCCAATCATTGCGGAATTAAGGTATTCGGTATTTCTGTTATCACAGATTTAGGAGTAGAGGGAAAGATCGTGGAAGTAACGCACGAAGAAGTCCAGAAAGCAGCCGATGCCGCCCAACCGAAAATGACAACTATCATGCGTGAACTTATCAACCGTGCCTAAACATTAAAATCGATTTATGAGAACTGAAATAGCTACTCTTGGTGAGTTCGGTCTGATTGACCGCCTCACCGAGGGAATTAAATTAGAAAACGAATCCAGTAAATACGGAGTAGGTGACGACGCTGCTGTCCTCTCTTACCCTTCAGAGAAGCAAGTATTGGTGACTACCGACTTACTAATGGAGGGTGTACATTTCGACCTGACTTATGTCCCCTTGAAACATCTGGGATACAAAGCTGCCGTAGTCAACTTTTCCGACATTTATGCCATGAACGGTACTCCCCGGCAGATCACGGTTTCTATCGCCCTTTCCAAACGGTTCAGCGTAGAGGACATGGATGATCTTTATGCCGGTATCCGTCTGGCCTGCCAACAATATAATGTTGATATCGTAGGAGGTGATACGACTTCTTCCCTTACAGGACTTGCTATCAGCATTACTTGTATCGGCGACGCAGACAAAGATAAAGTGGTCTACCGCAATGGAGCCAAAGAAACCGACCTGATTTGTGTCAGCGGGGATCTAGGTGCCGCCTATATGGGGCTACAACTTCTTGAACGTGAAAAGGTTGTACTGAAAGGCGAAAAAGATGTCCAACCGGATTTCTCCGGCAAGGAGTATCTACTGGAACGCCAACTTAAGCCGGAAGCCCGTAAAGATATCATTGAGAAACTTGCTGCCGCCAATATCATCCCGACTTCAATGATGGACATCTCCGATGGCTTATCATCCGAATTAATGCATATCTGCAAACAGAGTAATACCGGCTGTCGCGTATACGAGGAGCACATCCCCATTGATTACCAGACTGCTGTCATGGCCGAAGAGTTTAACATGAACCTAACAACTTGTGCCATGAACGGAGGCGAAGACTACGAGCTTCTTTTCACCGTACCTATCGCCGACCACGAAAAAGTTTCGCAAATGGAGGGTATCCGCCTCATCGGACATATCACCAAACCAGAACTTGGCTGTGCCTTGATAACCCGTGACGGACAAGAGTTCGAACTGAAAGCCCAAGGTTGGAATCCGCTAAAGGAGGATAAATAGAATATTCCGGTTAACAGCAAAAATATTTTCAATTCATATAACACTGATAATAAGCAAACTAACTTTTTATCAGTGTTTTTTATTACCGGAAGCCTTGCAGATTCCAAAAGTTTCACTACCTTTGCAACCGCAATCAAGCAAGGTGCCATAGCTCAGTTGGTAGAGCAAAGGACTGAAAATCCTTGTGTCCCCGGTTCGATTCCTGGTGGCACCACTTTTAGTCAGAAAAACGTCTTCCAACAGTAACATTCCCCTAAATCCCAGAAATTAGCTATCATATCGAATGCTCCGATAGATACAGATCTAATTTCGTTGGGCATATCAGATATTTTCACACTGTTCCTGTTCTCGAGTATCATAGGCAGCAAAAGTCCTATTAAATGTTTCGAATATCAAATCAAAACTTGTATTGCCCAAAGATCTTATTTTCATGTCCGCTTTATACGAATTACAAAATAAAACTTTAATAAAGGATTATTGCTTTTCAAGACAGATATTAACTGCATTCATACCTTTCGTACCACGCTCAAGATCAAATGTCACAATGTTGTTTTCTACAATATTGCCAACAACATTATTTACATGGAAGAAATACTTTTCAACACCGTTAAGATCTTTAATAAAGCCAAATCCCCTAGCCTCATTAAAAAATTCAACCCTTCCTCTTAAGATAGCCGGTTCTTCCTCTTCCTTTTTGGGAGTTGCAATGATTATTTCATCGGGATTTATTTCCTCTTTTTTAATATCTTCCGTTGGAGGAGTGGAAGTTATCATTCCGTTCTCATCTACATAAGCAATCATATCTTCAAAGCTATTCGCTTTTCCCGACAATTTTTTGCTTTCTTTCTTCTTTAATTTTTCCTCTCGTTTAGCGAGTCTTTTCTTTTCATTTTCACGTTTACCTACTGTCATGGATTTTGCCATAGAAATCATATTTAATTTATACTTATTTTTAATGAATAATGTAAGAGGCTAATTTCAAAAAGTGAAATTAGCCTTATTGAGTTTCTTACCGGTCAACTTCTGAATATCATTAACCAGTTTACGTTCTTCCTGCGAACAGAATGTAAGTGCTGTCCCTGTATTTCCTGCTCTTCCTGTACGACCGATACGATGTACATACGTCTCGGGAACATCCGGGAGATCATAATTAATAACCATAGGCAACTCACTTATATCGATTCCTCTGGAAGCAATATCAGTAGCAACCATAACCCGGGTTTTCCCCGACTTAAAATTACCCAATGCGGACTGTCTTGCCGCCTGACTCTTATTTCCGTGTATAGCCTGACTACCGATCCCAGCCTTACCTAATATCTTAACAATCTTATCGGCATTATGCTTCGTACGCGAGAAGATAAGTACCGATTGGTCTTCTGCTTTTTGCAAAATTGAAATTAATAATTGGCTTTTCTCTTTCTTCTCTACGAAGTACACAACCTGATTGATAGAGTCCACAGTAGACGATTTCGGTGTTATGTAAATCTTCACCGGATTCTTCAACAGAGATTTGGTTAAAGTAACAATGGTGTCAGGCATTGTTGCCGAGAAGAACAAGGTTTGCTTTTCTTTCGGAAGTTTCGGCAATATTCGCTTAATATCATGGATAAATCCCATGTCAAGCATACGGTCAGCCTCATCCAATACAAAATACTGAATAGTATCCAGATGTATATGTCCCTGATTCATCAAATCAAGTAGACGTCCCGGAGTAGCTACCAGAATATCAATTCCCTTGCGTAATATATCAACCTGCGGACGTTGATTTACACCACCGAAGATAACTCCGTGGCGAACACGGGTATATTTTGAATAATCGTCAATGCATTCACTGATTTGCAGGGCAAGTTCACGGGTAGGTGTCAATATCAAGGCTTTGATACCCTGACGCTTGACAGATTCCTTGCTCACGACTTGCAAATGTTGTATGATAGGAATGGCAAATGAAGCCGTCTTTCCTGTACCAGTCTGCGCACAACCTAATATATCTCTTTTTGCCAATGCGGCAGGAATCGCTTTTTCTTGAATTGGGGTCGGTACTGTATATCCTTTTTCTTTGATTGCTTTTAAAATCGGCTCGGTTATATTTAATTCTTTAAATGTCATAAATGTTGTTTTTGCTATATCTGAAAGTAAACCGTCAGAAACATATCTTATATAAATGTTCACGACGAAGTCAATATTGATATAGACTTGTGATTATACTTATTAAACTTTGCTCTTTTTTCCAGAGGCTTGCTTGTATTACAAAAAAGTCTAATAAATCTATTTTCAGAATGGAAAGTGCAGAACTAGAAATTTCCGATATTGCACACAAAAGAGGCAGAATTAGCAGAACTTAAATGTAAAATGATTTTTCGAACTCTCTGTAAAAGGGATTTCCCGATGAATCATGAAACGGAAATAATTTATATATAAAAGCAGAAGACAGAATCTTCTGCTTTTATCCGGGTATTAATATCTTCTGGAGTTATTATAACCACCACGACCACCACCGTGAGACGGTCTTTCAGTGCGAGGGCGTGCAACGCTTACTGAAATAACCTTCTGGTCATATTCAACGCCATTCAATTCGTCAATTGCTTTTTGTCCTTCTGTATCATTCGGCATTTCTACGAAAGCAAATCCTCTGGATCTACCAGATTCTCTATCAAAAATAACCTTAGCAGAAGATACTTCTCCAAACTCTGCAAATAAATTTGTTAAGTCAGCATCATTTGTGCCATAACTTAAACCTGAAATGTAAATGTTCATCTAAAAATTTTATTAAAATAAATACTATTTTGGAGTGAGGAGGATAATTACAGAAGAGGACTACTTGCTAATAAAAGAAGAACTATACGATAATGATTCGTAACTCAAACTCTTGGTACAAAGGTAACACAATAAATCAGAATAATACATTTATACCCGTTCTTTTTCGGAAGAAAGACGATAATTATCATTTATTAGCACACCATTCACCCTAAATCGGTGAAATACACAATTTCGTCTCTCATTCTTGATATTCTCTCGCAATATATCTACTTTTGTCTTTGTATAACTTATTAAGGGGCACCTCATGAATGTCAGAATAGAACAAAGTTGGAAACAGCAATTACAAGAAGAATTTGATAAACCATACTTCGAAAAGTTGGTTACATT
>NZ_MNQN01000066.1:10444-10882 GCF_001915455.1 Bacteroides sp. 43_46
CGAAAAGGTAAAAGTAGTTATCCTTGGACAAGACCCCTATCCCAATCCCGGACAATATTATGGAGTCTGTTTTTCTGTGCCTGATGGAGTAGCTATCCCCGGTTCACTAAACAACATATTCAAAGAGATACATCAAGACCTGGGAAAACCAATTCCTGCTTCCGGTAACCTGGATCGCTGGGTTGCCCAAGGCGTATTCCCGCTAAACTCTGTTCTTACCGTACGAGCGCACGAAACCGGTTCTCATCGAAATATGGGCTGGGAAATCTTCACAGACGCAGTTATCAGGAAACTTAGTGAAAAGCGAGAAAATTTGATATTTATGCTTTGGGGAAATTATGCGAAAGAGAAACTATCTTTGATAGATACTAGCAAACATCTGGTACTGACCAGCGTTCATCCTTCTCCCCGTTCTGCCGAATATGGTTTCTTCGGTTG
>NZ_MNQN01000067.1:0-6429 GCF_001915455.1 Bacteroides sp. 43_46
AACATAGAGGATATGAGCGGATTGATAAAGAAAGGTGAAGTCGGGTCTATCCTGAATGAAGTAGATCCGGTGCGTGTCAATGCCTTGCAGCGTGTGGCAATGGAGGAGTCCCGCTTGGGCATCCCCTTGCTGATGGCGCGTGATGTAATCCATGGTTTCAAGACCATATTCCCTATTCCCTTGGGACAAGCGGCATCTTTCAACCCGCAGGTGGCTAAGGATGGTGCACGGGTAGCGGCTGTGGAGGCTTCTGCCGTGGGTATCCGCTGGACATTTGCGCCGATGATAGATGTGGCTCGCGATCCCCGTTGGGGGCGTATGGCCGAAGGATGTGGCGAAGATACTTATTTGACTTCAGTGATGGGTGTTGCTATGGTCGAAGGTTTCCAGGGAGATTCGCTGAACAGTCCGACTTCCATAGCCGCATGTCCTAAACATTTTGTAGGTTATGGTGCTGCCGAGGGCGGGCGTGATTATAATTCCACTTTCATTCCGGAGCGTCGTTTGAGGGATGTATACCTTCCTCCTTTTGAAGCTGTGGCCAAGGCAGGGGCAGCCACTTTCATGACTTCGTTTAATGACAATGACGGAGCACCGTCTACCGGAAACACTTTTATTTTGAAAGATGTGCTTCGTGGTGAATGGGGATTTGATGGAATAGTAGTGTCAGACTGGGCTTCGGTAGCCGAAATGATGGCACATGGCTTTGCTGCCGATTCTAAAGAGGCAGCAATGAAGGCGGTGAATGCTGGTGTGGATATGGAGATGGTCAGCTATACGTTTGTCAAGGAATTGCCGGAATTGATAAAAGAAGGTAAGGTCAAGAAGTCTGCTATAGACGATGCCGTGCGGAATATTCTGCGTATCAAATTCCGGTTGGGACTGTTTGATAATCCTTATGTGGATGAGAAACGGATAGAGGAACTTTATGCTCCTTCTCATCTGGAGGCTGCCAAGCAAGCTGCTGTGGAATCGGCCATCTTGTTGAAGAACGAAAAGGAGACATTGCCTTTGCAATCTTCGGTAAAGGCGGTTGCTGTGGTAGGTCCGATGGCAAATGCACCTTATGACCAATTGGGTACCTGGATATTTGATGGTGACAAGACAAAAACCGTGACACCGTTGAAGGCTATCAAGGAACTGGTGGGGGACAAAGTGCAGGTGATATACGAGCCGGGTCTGACTTATAGCCGTGACAAGAATATGGCAGGTGTTGCCAAAGCCGCTGCTGCCGCTGCACGTGCTGATGTTATTTTGGCGTTTGTAGGCGAAGAGGCTATTCTTTCAGGAGAGGCGCATTGCCTGGCCGACCTGAACCTGCAAGGTGCGCAAAGCGAACTGATTGCCGCTTTGGCGAAAACAGGAAAACCGGTGGTTACTGTCGTAATGGCAGGGCGTCCGTTGACCATAGGAAAGGAAGTCGAACTCTCGTCAGCTGTACTTTATTCGTTCCATCCCGGAACCATGGGAGGACCGGCATTGGTCGACTTGCTGTGGGGTAAGGCTGTGCCAAGTGGCAAGACTCCGGTGACTTTCCCGAAGATGGTAGGACAGATACCGGTTTATTATGCTCATAACAGTTCCGGACGTCCGGCTACGCGGAATGAGGTTTTGCTGAATGACATTCCGTTGGAAGCGGGGCAGACTTCGTTGGGATGTACTTCTTTCTATATGGATGCAGGTTTCGATCCGCTGTATCCGTTTGGCTACGGTCTGTCGTATACGACGTTCAAATATGATAATGTGAAACTCTCGTCTGCCAATCTGAAGAAGGAAGATGTGCTGACTGTGACTTTCGATCTTGAGAATACCGGAAAGTATGAAGGTACCGAGGTAGCCCAGCTTTACGTGCAGGACAAGTTTGCTTCGGTGACCCGTCCGGTGAAAGAGCTGAAACGCTTTGCTCGCGTCACATTGAAGCCGGGTGAGAAGAAAAATGTATCGTTTGAACTTCCGATAAGTGAACTTGCTTTCTGGAATATAGATATGGTGAAGACGGTGGAAGCCGGAGACTTTGCTCTTTGGGTGGCACCGGATAGCCAAAGTGGAGAAGAAGTTTTCTTTAAGGTAGTAGATTGATTGTTGATTTAAGGTTAAAAAGAGAAGGGGCGGACCGTGACGGTTCGCCCCTTCTGCTTTCTTCTTTATAAGCCCCGCCTTCCGGCAAATAACTCATCACTTATTACTTATAACTTTCTTATATCCATACACCGCATTGCTTCCCAGTTCTTCTTCGATGCGAAGCAGTTGGTTGTACTTTGCCATACGGTCTGAGCGGCTCAGCGAACCGGTCTTGATTTGTCCGCTGTTGGTAGCTACGGCTATGTCTGCGATAGTCGCATCTTCCGTTTCACCGGAACGATGGGAAGTTACGGTAGTATATCCGTGGCGGTGTGCCATTTCGATGGCATTCAGTGTTTCGGTCAGCGAACCTATCTGGTTTACTTTAATCAATATGGAGTTGGCACAGCCTTTTTCGATGCCCATTGCAAGGAAGTCCACATTGGTGACGAACAAATCGTCTCCTACCAACTGGCAACGGTTGCCGATACGGTCGGTCAGTTTTTTCCAGCCGTCCCAGTCGTTCTCGCTCATGCCGTCTTCGATAGAGTCGATGGGATACTTGTTGATTAACTCTTCCAGATAGTCAATCTGTTCGTCGGCAGTACGTTTCTTGCCTTTTTCACCTTCGAATTTGGTATAATCGTAGATGCCATCATGGTAGAACTCGGAAGAAGCGCAGTCCATGGCAATCATTACATCTTTGCCCGGTTCGTATCCGGCAGCCTTGATGGCGGCAATGATGGAGTTCAAGGCATCTTCTGTACCCTCCAGATTAGGAGCAAAACCTCCTTCATCGCCTACTGCTGTGCTGAGGCCACGGTCTTTCAGGACTTTCTTCAGTGCGTGGAACACTTCGGCACCCATACGCAAACCTTCGCGGAAGGAAGTGGCACCTACGGGGCGTATCATGAATTCCTGGAAAGCAATGGGAGCGTCACTATGCGAACCGCCGTTGATGATGTTCATCATCGGTACAGGCATCACATAGGTATTTGTACCACCGATATATCGGTAGAGTGGGATGTCAAGGTAAGCGGCGGCAGCCTTGGCTACAGCAAGAGATACGCCGAGGATGGCATTGGCACCCAGATTGGCTTTCGTTTTGGTTCCGTCCAGTGCAAGCATGGCATGGTCGATACCCATCTGGTCGAGGGCGGACATACCGATGAGCTTGGGAGCAATGATATTATTGATATTGTCCACGGCTTTCAGGACACCTTTGCCTCCGTAACGTTTTTTGTCACCGTCACGCAGTTCCAATGCTTCGTGTTCTCCCGTGGATGCTCCTGACGGGACAGATGCACGGCCTATGAAGCCGGATTCCAAGGTTACGTCTACTTCTACAGTTGGGTTACCTCTTGAATCGAGGATTTCACGTCCGATAATCTTCTCTATTTTCATATTCAGTCAATTTTAATTATAAACTATCTTACTAACAAATGAAAACAAGGAATTGTTTTTCGTTTTTAATCCTTTATTGTAATGCCTAAAAGAGCAGTCAACTCCATGGCTTGGGAAGTATTGACGATGGCTCCCCGTATGTCGGGCAGGTTGAGGCGTATACCTCCTATGTGCGAGTCGCTCAAGTCGATTCCTCTTAGAGGGGTGTGTGAAAACTCGGATTCTACCAGCTCACAGTTTTCAAAGGCGATGGAGGCAAGTTTGCAGTCGTTGACGTCGCTGTTGCGCAAGTCACAAGAGGTGAAGCGGGCTTGATTGATTTTACTCATGGAAAGATTGAGGTATCTGGCATTGCAGTCCTTCATTGTCAGATGGTTCAATATTGTTTCCGGCAGATTGGTTCCCACCAGTTTGCAGGATATGAATTCCACTCTGAACAGAGAACTTTCGGCAAATGAGATGTTGGAAAGGTCGCAATGTTCAAAACGTACATCAGTGAAATGGCAGGATTTCAGTTTGCAGGCGCTGAATTGGATATGACTGAAAGTACAGTTGGTGATGCTTTTGTAGGAATACTCCATGTGTTCCTCTGTCCGTTTACCGAAGTGAAGGTCTCTGACAGTTTCTTCCGTATTCAGCCATTCTTCCAATGATTTGGAACTTTCACTTTGTCCCTCTAAGGTAGGAGGGATGATGCGTACGGGAGGCATGACAAAAGGCTTGCTGGGTTTCATAGGGGTGTTTGGGTTATATACAGCGTCCGAAGGCGCCGCCGGCGAAGGCTGCCAGGACTCCTAATGTGATACTTAATAAGGTATATAAGGCAAACATTCCGTAGAATTCTTGCTTTATCAGAATCAGTCCGTCATTGCTGAAAGTGGAGAAGGTGGTGAATCCTCCGCACAGACCGGTAGTCAGCAACAGCCGTACCTCAGTAGAAAGGTTGAAACGGGCGGATAAGGTATAGAATAGCCCGATGAGGAAACTTCCGAGGATATTGACTGTGAATGTAGCCCATGGGAAAGAGTAGGGGACTATGCGCTCGTGGAGCATCATCTGCACGCAGTAGCGCAGTACGCTGCCGGTACCGCCGCCAAGGAATATAGCTATCAGTAATCTAGTCATAGGTTTTCTGGGGTTGGTTTTGGCTGCAAAGGTAGTGAAGACAAAGGAATTTCAGTAAATCATAGCCCGAAATTTCATAAAGCGATTCTGTACTGGGGGAAGTAGTTATTGGTGGGATGTATATAATTTTGATATTTGATATGAGTGATTGCCAATCTTGGTTCCGGATAGTTCGTGATGGGGCAGAAGCGATTTACTAAATCTTGGAGGAAGATTTAGTAAATCGTTGCCGGAGATTTAGTAAAATGTCCGGGAGATTTTAGTAAACGAGTAGAAGGGGCTTTGGAAGGATGACTGGTTTGTCTGTATTTTTGGATACGGTAATAACTTGTGAAACTTGAGCCACTCTTGAAATTGAGGTCTTAACCGTTCAAATGCCATATTGTAGAGACCTCTCTAGAACCTTGTCTTGATAATCAGCGATTTATTTTCATTGGCTGTAGAGATTGTATCCATTCCTTCTCATTCTCTTCCTGCCTTTCTTTCTTCACTTGTAGAGAAGGGTTGTTCTTAATTTGTTGTTTTTTAGAGTTTTAACGAAATTGGTTGTAGATGTCATTTCCTTGTATTCCCGTCATTCACACCCTAACTTTGCAACATCGAATTCAAGAGAATGAAAGTTTATCGTTGAGGCCTCACGATGGATCTCCACTTCTTGAAAGAGAGGAAAAGGCTTCGGCCTATTTATTACATTATTATATTAACTTTCTAAAACATTAAAAATTATGGGACTTCAGTATGTAGTGGCAAAGAGAATCTTTGGTTTTGACAAGGACAAAAATGTAAAGTATGTAGCTAAATCCGTAGGAGCGGGTGAATTGGATTTTGATAAGTTGTGTGCCAAAGTGAGCCGTATTCTTGGTATTCACAGAAAGACGGTGGACTTAGTGGCTACAGGACTGGTGGACATCATGTCGGAAGAAATAGACGATGGAAAGACTGTTCGTTTAGGTGATTTCGGATTGTTCCGCCCTTCTTTTGTAGGGAAGAGTGCTGATACGGAGGCTGGCGTTTCGGCCAGTAACATTGTCCGTAAACGTATTCTGTTTTTTCCGGGGAAAGCTTTTAGTCAAATGTTGGGCAATATGAGCGTCACCAAGATGGTGGTTCCCGATACGGACTATACGGATGGAAGTAGCAATGGTGGAGGGGATAACTCCAATCCTTCGGGAGGCAATGACGGGGACCAAGGTGAAAATCCTTTGGGATAATTCCAGTGCACGATTAAAGTTGTAAAAATATGGAGGGCGAAGTTTTCGTAGCGATACTTCTCCTTCTATTTTGTTTGTAGGCAGGATATTGTTCAAGGGAAGTTGGTTTTCATGCAAACGTTTGCCGACAAATCATCTATCATTTTAGTTTAATTGCGTCAGAGTGTATTTCTTTCCTGCCTATATTTGCATCTGGAACATAATTTTATAAATATAGCATGAGAAACATGAAAGCAATCTGTACAAAATTAGCCTGCTTCCTGCTCGTTTTGTTGGTGAGCGGCGTAGCAATGGCAGAGAGTATTACCTCTCCCAACGGACAACTTCAATTGAATTTTTCGGTAAATGCGCAAGGCGAACCCGTTTACGAACTTTCTTACAAAGGAAAGCCGGTGATTAACCCTTCCAAATTAGGACTCGAACTGAAGAACGACCCCGGTCTGATGAATGGCTTCACGATGGAGGATGCAAAGACTTCCACTTTCGACGAGACTTGGGAACCGGTATGGGGTGAAGTAAAGCAAATCCGTAACCACTATAATGAGCTGGCTGTGACGCTCAACCAAAAGGCGCAGGATAGGAACATCATTATCCGCTTCCGTTTGTTCGACGATGGTATGGGCTTCCG
>NZ_MNQN01000067.1:6523-14821 GCF_001915455.1 Bacteroides sp. 43_46
CGCGGGCTGATGAAAGGGGCCATTACGCCTAACTCTTCGCAAACCCCGTTTTCGCCCACCGGTGTTCAGACTTCTTTGCAGATGAAGACTGCTGATGGTTTGTACATCAACTTGCACGAAGCTGCTTTAGTGGATTACTCTTGCATGCACTTGAATCTGGATGATAAGAATTTTGTTTTTGAATCTTGGCTTACTCCCGATGCAGTAGGCGATAAAGGTTATCTGCAAGCTCCCTGCACGTCACCGTGGCGTACGGTTATCGTAAGCGACGATGCTCGTGACATCCTTGCCTCTAAAATCACGCTGAACTTGAACGAACCTTGTGCTTACGAGGACGTTTCCTGGATTAAGCCCGTGAAATACGTAGGTGTATGGTGGGAAATGATTGCAGGTAAGAGCACCTGGGCATATACAGACGACCTTCCCTCCATCAAACTGGGTGAAGTGGACTACTCCAAAATGAAGCCCAATGGCCGTCACGGTGCCACTAACGAAAATGTAAAAAAGTACATCGACTTCGCAGCTGAGCACGGTCTGGACCAAGTATTGGTAGAAGGCTGGAATGAAGGCTGGGAAGACTGGTTTGGCAAATCCAAGGATTATGTATTCGATTTTGTGACCCCTTATCCCGATTTCGACGTGAAGATGCTGAATGAATATGCCAAGAGCAAAGGCGTGAAGCTGATGATGCATCATGAGACATCCGGTTCGGTGCGCAACTACGAACGTCACATGGACAAGGCCTATCAGTTTATGGTGGATAATGGCTACAATGCCGTGAAGAGCGGATATGTAGGTAATATGATTCCCCGTGGTGAACATCATTATGGGCAATGGCTGAACAACCACTACCTCTATGCCGTGAAGAAGGCAGCCGACTACAAAATTTGTGTAAATGCGCACGAAGCTGTACGCCCTACCGGTTTGTGCCGTACTTATCCTAACTTGATTGGCAACGAATCTGCACGAGGAACTGAATATGAGGCATTCGGCGGTAGCAAACCGTTCCATACCACATTGCTTCCATTCAACCGCTTGATTGGCGGTCCGATGGATTATACACCGGGTATCTTCGATACCAAACTTGACTTTATGGGCGATTTGCCCCACGGACAAGTGCAGACTACACTTGCTAAGCAACTCGCTCTGTATGTAACTTTATACAGCCCGTTGCAGATGGCTGCCGACTTGGTTGAGAACTACGAAAAGCACATGGATGCTTTCCAATTCATCAAGGATGTGGCAGTAGACTGGGACGACAGCAAGTACATTGAAGCAGAACCGGGTGATTACATTACCGTGGCCCGTAAGGCAAAAGGAACCGGCAACTGGTTTGTTGGAGGTATTACAGACGAGAATGCACGTACAGCCAACTTTACGCTCGACTTCCTTGAACCGGGCAAGCAATACGTAGCCACTCTCTATGCCGACGGTAAAGATGCTGATTACAAGGAGAACCCTACTTCTTATCAGATAAAGAAGGGTATCGTAACCAGCAAGACCAAAATGTCCGTGAAGGAAGCGCGTAGCGGTGGTTTTGCATTGAGCTTGATTGAAGCGACTCCGGCTGACAAGAAAGCTGTGAAGAAGTGGAGATAATTTAGGGTAGAAAGAGTTTTTATTAGGCATTAGTGAGGCCCCGCAGAAGTCCAATCTTTGCGGGGCTTTTTTTGTGTTAGGGTAAGCTCATTCTTATACCGTAAAAATAGCATCAAGACCCGAGTTTTTGGTAAGTTCGTTCTTTGGGGAAACCTTTATTTTTGCACTCAGATAACAGATTGCATAATCATTAAAAATCAGAGATATGAATACGGATAAGAAAATCAGTCGTCGGGAGGCTTTAAAGCGTATGGGATTTGCCGTGATGAGCGGTGCTATCGCATCTTCCGGCCTACTCTCGTTGGCATCCTGCGAAACAAAAAGGAGTAAGCGTATCATCTTTTATTTTACCGGAACGGGTAACAGTCTTTACATCGCCCGTCAGTTGGCTGGAGAGAACGCAGAATTGTTGAGTATCCCTCAGATGGTGAAACGGGGGAAGTATGAATTTGAGGCAGATGAAATCGGCATCGTTTATCCCATCTACGGTCATATGCCTCCCTATATGGTACGGCAGTTCATTCAGAAAGCAAAACTGAAGGCAGAATACAAGTTTGCTGTCCTCACCTATGGTGCAAGGAAGTGCGATGCGGTAGAGATTTGGGACCGTATATCCCGTAAAGCCGACAATGCGTTTGACTATATCAACACTATCATCATGGTGGATAACTGGCTACCCAACTTCGACATGAACGAGCAACTCAAGATAGACAAGCACATCCCCGAGAACTTGCAGAAGATAACGGCAGATATCAACAGTCGGCAGCATTGGCACGAACCGGTGACGGAGGAGGAACGGCAACAGCACCAAGGTTTTATGCAGCGGAGTGGACTCGACCCCGAGGTGGGCTTCCTGATGAAAAGCGAGAAGTTCTTTACCGTGACTGATGCTTGTATTGACTGTGGCATCTGCACCTACGTTTGTCCGCGCGGCAATTATGAGCTGACGTCGAGAGGAGTGAAGACGTCCGGTGACTGCGAGTTCTGTTTTGCCTGCATACAGAATTGTCCGCAGAAGGCTATTCAGTTCATAAAGCAGGAAGATGGCTCTTTTCCTGACGGAACGGAGAAGAACCCCAATGCCCGCTATCGTAATGAGCATATTTCGCTAATAGATCTGAAACGGGCAAACAATCAAAAACTATAATCATTAACCTCTGTATTTTGTCGGATTTACACCCAGATGTTGTTGTACGTAACGGCTAAAATAAGCAGGAGAGGAAAAACCGAACATATCGGAAATACGGACGAACGTTAGTGATTTGTCGCGCAGCAAACGCGAGATGTCGAGTGTGGTATAACGGTTTATCCAGTAGTTTGCTGTATAACCGCTTACTTTCTTGGAAACTTCCGAAAGATATTTGGAGGTGACACATAGGCAGTCGGCATAATAGGTCACTTCACGATGCTCGCGGAAAGTTCCGTTCTCCAGCATGTTGAGGAAACGGCTCATGATGGAAGCATTTTGTACAGAGATATTGTCCTCGCCATATAGATGGGAGTGGAAATCGAAGAAGTCGAGTATCAACATCTGTGTGGAGGCGATAAGCATATCGCGATGGAAATGATGGTCTGTATTCCGGAGTCTGTATTCCACTTGTTCAAAATCCCGGAGACATAGCTCTTGCTGTTCGGTAGTCAGGGACATGATAGGATTGAGAAATAGGGAAAGTTGCCCTTTCATGCCGTAGTTGTTCTGTGGTGTACTCAGCACCACAAAGCCCGATGCGATATAGATGACCTTTACGCGAAAATCTTCTGAAGGTTGAATTTTCTCTACCAGTTTTCCTTTGCGGACAATCATCAGGTCGCCGGCACGTAGCTCGCGCTCCTCTCCATTGTACTTCAATCGGCAGATTCCTGACAGACAGAGGGCGTGTGCAAGATAGCCACTGTATGCGTCCGTCCCCAGACCTTGAAGAGTATCGGCTATTATAATATTTGCGGTTTCTCCCATTATACAGTTGTTTGGTTTCGATCACAAAAGTATATGTTTCCAATAATATAACTTCTATTGTGGGCAAGAAATATATTGCCTTTTTTATTCATTTCAAATCTGCCCGAATTTCGCAAATTCTTCATACCTTTGCATCCGTTAATTTTAGAAACCAATAACAAAACAGAACTTATGGGAGGTTTTTTCGGAACAGTCGCCAAGGCAACAAGCTGTGTGGCAGATTTGTTTTACGGCACAGATTATAATTCACATTTAGGGACAAAACGTGGTGGGTTGGCTACATACGATGCAGAAACGGAGCAGTTTACCCGTTCCATTCACAATCTGGAAAGCACTTATTTCCGCACGAAGTTTGAGGATGAACTGGACAAGTTCAAAGGAAATTCCGGAATAGGAATCATCAGCGATACAGACCCTCAACCCCTTATCCTCAACTCCCACCTTGGTCGCTTTGCCATTGTAACGGTAGCCAAAATAGTAAATCTGCAAGAACTGGAAACAAAACTGTTGGCCCAAAACATGCACTTCGCCGAACTCAGTTCGGGCAAAACCAATCAGACGGAACTTATCGCCCTCCTTATTATACAAGGAAAGACATTTGTCGAAGGAATTGAAAATGTGTATAAGCATATCAAAGGTTCCTGCTCCATGCTGTTATTGACGGAAGACGGCATCATTGCCGCTCGCGATCGCTGGGGACGTACTCCGATTGTGATTGGCAAGAAAGACGGAGCGTATGCCGCCACAAGTGAATCGAGCAGCTTTCCGAATCTTGGTTATGAGATAGACCGTTATTTGGGACCCGGAGAGATTGTTCGCCTGCGTGCCGATGGTGTGGAACAGATGCGCAAGCCTGATGAGGGAATGCAGATTTGTTCCTTCCTATGGGTATATTACGGTTTCCCCACTTCCTGCTACGAAGGTAAGAATGTGGAGGAAGTGCGTTTTGCCTCCGGTTTCAAGATGGCACAGACAGATAAATCAGAGGTGGATTGTGCCTGCGGTATTCCTGATTCGGGTGTAGGTATGGCGCTTGGGTATGCCGAAGGTAAAGGAGTTCCTTATCATCGTGCCATTTCCAAATATACTCCGACTTGGCCTCGTAGTTTTACTCCCAGCAAGCAGGAATTGCGTTCGCTGGTGGCAAAGATGAAGCTGATTCCCAATCGTGCCATGCTCGAGGGTAAGCGTCTGCTGTTCTGTGATGACTCTATTGTCCGGGGGACTCAGTTGCACGACAATGTGAAGGTGCTGTATGAGTATGGTGCCAAGGAGGTGCATATCCGGATTGCTTGTCCTCCATTGATATATAGCTGCCCGTTTGTAGGATTCACGGCTTCCAAAAGCGACATGGAACTGATTACCCGTCGTGTCATCAAGGAACTGGAGGGTGACGAGAATAAGAATCTCGATAAGTATGCCACTACCGGCTCACCCGAATACGAAAAGATGGTGGACGTTATCCGCGAGCGTTTCGGACTTTCATCCTTGAAGTTCAATACGTTGGAAACTCTGGTTGAAGCTATCGGATTGCCTAAGTGTAAGATATGTACGCATTGTTTTGATGGTAGCAGCCATTTTTGATTGACATTTTGTCCTTAAGGAATAAAAAAGGGGCGTGAATTGCTTGGCAGTTCACGCCCCTTTTTTTATCTTTACAGCACAAAATAGTGGTTAATGATTAGTGATTAATGATTAATGCCATTCGGATAATGCTTTTCGCCAATTACTAATCACTGACCATTAATCACTAACCATTAATCACTAATCATTATTCATCATGACTTTAGTAGAACGTTTTTTAAAGTACGTAAGCTTCGATACTCAGTCCAGTGAAGAGACTGAGATTACTCCGAGTACTCCGGGGCAAATGGTGTTTGCCCGGTATCTGAAAGAAGAATTGGAATCTTTGGGTCTGGAAGAAATCACGTTGGACGAAAATGGTTATCTGTTCGCCACTCTTCCTGCCAATACAGACAAGCCGTTGCCCGTCATCGGCTTTATTGCCCACATGGATACAAGCCCCGATATGAGTGGCAAGAATGTTTCTCCGCGTATCGTGCAGAATTATGACGGTAAGGACATTGTTCTTTGCGCCGAAGAGAATGTGGTTCTTTCTCCTGCCCAGTTCCCCGAACTGCTCGACCATCAAGGGGAAGATTTGATTGTGACCGACGGCAAGACCTTGCTTGGTGCCGATGATAAAGCCGGTATTGCCGAAATTGTATCGGCGGTGGTATATCTGAAGGAGCACCCCGGAATCAAGCACGGTAAAATTCGTATCGGCTTTAATCCGGATGAGGAAATCGGTTTGGGCGCCCATAAGTTCAATGTAGCGCAGTTCGGTTGCGAATGGGCCTATACCATGGATGGCGGAGAAGTGGGTGAACTTGAATTCGAGAACTTCAATGCGGCCTCTGCCAAGATAAGCTTCAAGGGACGGAATGTGCATCCGGGCTATGCCAAGAATAAGATGATTAACTCTATCCGCGTTGCCAACCGTTTCATGTCCATGCTTCCGGCTGACGAGGCTCCGGAGCATACCGAAGGTTACGAAGGTTTCTATCATCTGATAGGCATTACCGGCGAGGTGGAGCAGACAACAGTCTCTTACATTATCCGTGACCACGACCGCACCCGCTTTGAAGAGCGCAAGAAGGAGATGGAACGTCTTGTGGCAAAAATCAATGAAGAATACGGTCCGGGTACCGCTACTCTGGAACTTCGCGACCAATACTATAATATGCGCGAGCAGATTGAACCGGTGATGCATATCATCGACACCGCTTTTGCCGCCATGAAGGCGGTAGGTGTAGAGCCTCGTGTAAAAGCCATTCGCGGAGGTACGGACGGTGCCCAGCTCTCTTTCAAGGGCCTGCCTTGTCCCAATATCTTTGCCGGTGGCTTGAACTTCCACGGCCGCTATGAGTTCGTGCCTATCCAGAACATGGAGAAAGCCATGAACGTCATCGTCAAGATTGCCGAGCTCGTAGCAAGCAAATAGATAATTCATAACTCATAACTCTAATAGTTCCATGAAAACCACTCCGTTTACCGAAAAACACATCTCGCTGGGTGCCAAGATGCACGAGTTTGCGGGATATAATATGCCTATCGAGTATTCCGGCATCATTGACGAGCATCTTACAGTATGTCAGGGTGTCGGTGTATTCGACGTCTCACACATGGGAGAATTTTGGGTGAAAGGTCCCCATGCTTTGGACTTTCTGCAGAAAGTGACTTCCAATAACATAGCTGCCCTCACACCGGGGAAAGTACAGTATACCTGCTTCCCAAATGAAAATGGAGGCATTGTGGACGACCTTCTGGTCTATCATTATGAGCCGGAGAAATACCTGCTTGTCGTGAATGCGTCGAACATTGAGAAAGACTGGAACTGGTGTGTGTCTCATAACACGGAAGGCGCTGAATTGGAAAATGCTTCCGAGCACATGGCACAGCTTGCTGTGCAAGGACCGAAGGCTATTCAGGCTTTGCAGAAGCTGACTTCCATTAATCTTTCCGACCTTCCTTACTATACTTTTACCCACGGTGAGTTTGCCGGAGAAAAGGATGTCATTATCTCCAATACCGGATATACCGGTGCGGGTGGTTTTGAGCTTTACTTCTATCCGGAGGCTGCCATGAAGATTTGGGATGCCGTGTTCGAGGCAGGCGCGGAGTTCGGCATTAAGCCAGTTGGTCTGGGTGCGCGCGATACGCTTCGTCTGGAAATGGGCTTCTGTTTGTATGGCAATGATTTGGATGACACCACTTCGCCCATTGAAGCGGGTTTAGGATGGATTACCAAGTTTGTGGAGGGAAAGAACTTCACCAATCGCCCGATGCTGGAAAAACAGAAAGCGGAAGGCACTACCCGTAAGTTGGTGGGATTTGAATCGGTGTGGTTACCTCCGGAACTATGTCGCCTACCCGCAAGATTGGTATCGGAATGGGGTATATCAGACCCGAGTACAGCAAAGTCGGTACGGAAATCTGCATTGACATGCGGGGACGTAAGCTGAAAGCTGTGGTTGTGAAGCCGCCGTTCCGCAAACAGTAATTTGAATGAATAACTAAAATAAGAAGAATGAAGAATTTGTCATGCGGCATCATCGCGCAGTCAAATTCTTCATTCTTAGTTATTCCTTTCTCTATATTCTGCTTATCCTGTCCAGCATTTGGTTTGCCCAACCTATCTCTTTATTGGTCCATTCCTTTTCGGTTCCTTCTATGCCCTGGCCTTCGTAGGCCGAAAGCAAGGTGATATATTCTTTCAGTATATCGGCGGCTTGGGCTTGTTTGTTCATGCGCATCAATAATAGTATTTTTTGTTTATATATGTCCAGATTGGGGCTTGTTCCTGCCATCTCCTGGGCTTTATCAAGCATGGCGAGGCAGCGGTTGTTCACTTCTTCCGTATTAGACAGTGCCATTTCCGCTTTTACCAGGATGATGTAGTCATTGTCTGTGGCTAGTCTGTTGTCAATGTTCTTGCGTATCAGCCGGGCAGTTTCCTTATAGCGCTTGTTGGCGTAGTTCATACTTGCGTTGAAAGAAACGACATCGCTGGTAGTCCGTAGGTAGGGGCGGGCACTCAGGCTATGGGATTCACCGGCCTTTTCTATACGCTTTTGCAGGTTGCCGATGCTGCCGTAGCGAGGAATGTCCTTGTTGCGTTGGTGCAGGTTGTAATACCCTATAATTTTACCGAGGGCCGATGCGATTCCGTCGGGATTATA
>NZ_MNQN01000067.1:14872-15207 GCF_001915455.1 Bacteroides sp. 43_46
GGAATGCTCAAAAGGGAAGCGATGGCTCCGATATCTGCCACCAGACTGACGGCATAAGCATCTTCATTATCGTCCCAGTAGGCCACATCGAGGGCTGCACTGGCGGTAGTGGCAAAGACATCTGCCCAAAAAGCTGCACGCTTGGCACGCCGCTCGGCACGGTAAATGTTGTTTACCTGATGGTCGAGGACGAAATGTCCCAGCTCACATGCGATGACGGCGGCCAGTTCGTCTTCGGAATCAAGAGTGCAGAGGAGGCCCGTACTGATAACCATGGAGCCGTTGGGAAGCATGAAGGCATCTGGTTCGGGCGACTGGATGATACGTATGTTCAG
>NZ_MNQN01000068.1:0-13030 GCF_001915455.1 Bacteroides sp. 43_46
TTTACCGGGCAGTAATATGGAAACAACCCTGTTTCAGCTCATACTTGATGTAGCATTTTTCGGCTTGTCGCAAATCTCTCAGAACTTCGGACAGAACAAGTTTCAGGGTATCGGAGCCGACATCCTGTAAGGGTCTTCCATCCTCGTCCTCCACCTTCTTGAACCGTTTCCAGCTAACATCGAAAGTAGCTCCGAAGCAATGCGCTGAGTTGGCGGAAGCGTTCCCGTTTCTGCGACGCAGACGTTTCACGTCGCTTTGGGTACGCAATACGGAAGTGACAATCACCTGATTGGGATTTAATCCTTTGGCAGCAAGTGAATCGAGAAAGTTAGAACCGATAGTGTCGAGTAGCGCACTTGCACGAGGGACGAGGTAGGGGATGGAATGGGTCAGCGAATCTACCACATAGAACTCATTATCAGTGATATGTGTCAACTTTTCTTTCATGCTTTCCGCTTCTTCCCGGTCCTCCAACGGACGGATACCAACAGTTTTTGCTACTTCCAGATGTTTGTCATTCAAATCGGGGAAAGAGCGTTTGTAGCTGACAACGCCACGAATATTGCGTGGTTCGTTTAGTTTGAGCGACATATCTTTCTTTTTGCAACCGGAAGTAAGCGTAAGCCCTGTAATTAGTAGGAAGATCGGTAAAATACGAAGTTTATGTATGGCCATTTTGTATTTTTTGCTTGCAAATATACACTATTTTGTTCTAGTTTACCAAATGGATTCTATTTGATTTTTTCGTTCCTCTACTATAAAGTTGAAAAGTATGAAGGTATCTGCAACAAAATAGTTGCAGATACCTTCATACTTTTCAAACTTATGGTAGAGAAGTTATGGTTGTTTCCTCTCTCTTTTAGTAGAGATTAGGGATTATTTCTTCTTTTCCTCTTTTTTCTCCTCAGTTTTTTCTTCCGTTTTGTTTTCCGGATGAATAATTCCCTTTACAGTTTCACCGATAGGCAGTTTATCCAATACGCCGAGACTAGGAGCAACCGTTTTCACTAATGTATTCAGAAAGTTGCTTGTACTCCCGTTTCCTCCATCGAATACAGTGATGTTTCCTAAGTTCATGTGTTCGAATGCCTTCACCTGTTCGCCGGCAATTTCCTTCCACTGGTCTACCATCTTGTATTGGATAGCGATAGCCGGATTTGATTCGGCTGCTCTTACCATTGCTTCGAAACCTTCTGCTTCGGCGAGCAATGACTTTTTCTTACCTTCCGCTTCTGCTTCCAATTTTAACTGGATCGCTCTGGCTTCCGCTTCCGCCTGTGCCAGAGTCGCTTTTGCGCGGGCCTCTGCTTCGCGGGTAATCTTCTCTGCGATAGCATTCGCCTGCAGGATAGCTTCTTGCCGGGCAATTTCGGCAGGAACAATTTTTTCTGCTTTCAGTGAAGATTCCACTTTTTTGGCTTTCGCTTCTTCCACTTCTTTCTGAGCAATTTCGCGGGCAGCCTGTACGGCAGCTTCCGATCTGGCAGCAGCTTCACCGGCTTGTTTGTCGGCGTTGGCTTGTGTCACGGCTAGTTCGGAGTTTGAGAGAGCGACTTCCTTTTGTGCTTCATTTCGTCCGATAGCAGCCTTCTTACCGGCTTCCGCTTGTTTGATTTCCATGTCGGAGTTCAGTTCGGCGATGCGGCTTTCCTTTTCGGTATTTGCCTGTTCGATGCGGATGTTTTTCTCCGCTTCGGCTTTGGCAACCTGCGCTTCTTTCTCTGCGTTGGCAATCGCTACTTGGGAAATTCTGTCCTTGTCTGCATTGGCAACAGATATCTCCTGCAATTTCTTGGTTTCTGCAATGGCGATATCCTGGTCTTTGCGGGTTTCTGCAACCTTCGTTTCACGTTCCTTGATTTGAGTCGCGATTTTGATAGCACCGAGTTTTTCCTGTTCTTCGATATTAGCTTGTGCTTCGTTCTGGGCCTTGCTCTCGGCTTCCTTACCCAAGTTCACGATGTAGTTGGCAGCATCGCGGATATCGCTGATGTTGATATTCATCAGATACAAACCGAATTTGCGGAGTTCCGTGTCGATATTGTCTTTTACCTTAGAAAGGAATTTATCGCGGTCGGAGTTCAGTTCTTCGATTGTCATGTCGGCTATGACCAGACGCATCTGACCGTAAACGACATCTGTAATCAGATTCTGTTTGTCGTCCATGGTCAATCCCAGCATACGTTCGGCGGCGTTTTGCATGACTTCGGCATCGGTGCTGATAGCAACAGTGATTGTAGTCGGAACATCTACACGGATATTTTGTGCGGAAAGTGCGCCTGTCAGTTTGCAGTCGATCTGCATCGGCTTCATTGACAGAAATTCGTAGCCTTGGATAATCGGCCAGACGAATGCGGCACCACCGTGGTATAATTTAGCAGATTTCTTTTCTCCTCCCGTCTTACCATATACAACGAGGACTTCGTCACTCTTACATTTGCGGTAGCGTGAAAGGATACCGATGAAAGTGAGCAGGATAACCGCTACTAATATAGCGGCCATGATTAGCATTTCTTGTGTCATAAATTTGTGTATTTAGAATAATTATTGAATATACAATGTTCCGTCCTGATATCTGGTGATAACGGTACGGTCTCCGGTTTGATAAGCTTTTCCCGATTCGGAGATGACGTCTACTTCGCGCATTGCTCCGTCACGGTTGGTTTGTACGGTGTATTTGCTGTCGCTTTGTTTGAAATAGATGGTACATTCACGTCCCACAAGCTGGTCTGTCTGTTCCGTGCAGTTGACTTGTTGCAGTTGGTAGGCTTTCTTATACAGAAACCAGACGGCAAAAACAAAGAATAACCCTACCAGAATACCGACAACGTAACTTTGGATTTCCGTGTTTCCCGCCAGATACATATACCAGCCGAATCCGATTCCGAAGTGGGTAAGTCCTTTAAAGGAAACCACACTGCTGATGTCGGTATCTACGTCTACATCTGCATCCAGATCTCCGAAAAAGATAGATAATACGAATTGGATGAGAAAGATTCCCGTTGTGACAAGAGCGATGATGAGAAAAAAGGTATGGCTCATAGTAATTCTGTATTAATATAAAGTCTCTAGTTATAATACCTCAAATATACGGGTTTATGGGAGATAAACAAAGATAATTCATAAAAAAAATCCCCACCCACTCAGCGCTACTTTCACAAGCTGCCTCTGAGTGGACTGAGGAACACAAACAAAACAAACAATTTCTGTGTAATTCTTTTATATCTAGTTATGAAGCTTATACTCTTTGACGGTTTCTATGCCGTAGGACAGTCGAGTATAAGCAGTGAGTCTTCACACAGCGTAACGGAGCATTTTTCCAGGACGTTGAGATCGATCTCTATTTTTATTCTACCGCAGACATCTTGCACTTTGTGTTTAAAGTCTACAAAACCCTTCACGAATTTCTCTATCCGGTTGGCTGAATGTTCGTATGCATACCAGTGCCCGTTTTCTTCAAACAGATACGCTTGGCGTATATCTGTTGATTCTAGTTGTAGGATGTCTTTCGGTGTCATAATGTGGCGTATTAAGTATTATTTTAAGTTGATATTAAAGGTATAGTTGTTGTTGCGGTAAAGAGAATAATCATCACTTGTACCCGGAGCGTTAGCTCCTAGTTTGATGCTATAGGTGTATGGGATAGTCTTTTCTACTTCTACTTTTTCTGTGATTGTGCGATCTACCCACTTGTAGTAGACGTAAGTGTAAATGTGGTATCCCTGGAGGATTCCAGTCGAATGCCACTCACGGGTTGTTTCGTATTTTTCGTTTGTATCATAATCAATGAAACCACCTTTCTGATTATTTAGATCTTTCTCCCAAAATTCTGCAAAATCACATTTTTTAGCGTCTTTATCCTCCTCATCACATTTCACAGTAACTTGAATTGTTTTTTCTATTTCTTCTGTTACAGTAGTAACCTTATCAGCTTTTACAATAAGTACTGTCTCTTTTCCGCTTTCCGGTGTGATATTTTCTCCTGTAAAATAGTAACAAGTGATTGGGGATGAGCTAGTCACTTCTTTATCATTAAAAGTGTTATCTTCGGGAAAATCTACATAAATATTTTCCTCACTACTTACCTTCATTGGTGAATAATGACTTTTGATGACTGCATTCTTTAATTGTAATCGAAGATTGCTTAATGTCTTTTCACTATCTGCTGCTTTAATTACAATATCCAGACGAGCCGCCATACGTCCCAATGTGATATTTACCGGATGCGAAGTACTTAATGTACCTTGGTAGAAACCATACATAAACATCTTGGAGGGCAAACCCAATTTAGCATCTGTTGCATTTCGGTTGATAGGCAACGTTAAAAGTTCTTTTTGTAATAGTTGCAGTGTCTTTGGCCATGAACCATTGTCATTACTTGGAGTCTTGACAGTTGAAGGGTTGCTGTCGCCGGCTGTCCCTTCGAGGTTGGCAATTAAACAAAGTGTTCCTTTGTTACTATCAGTAAGCGTTAATTTTGCAGTATGATTAGTTGATAATTCTCCTTTATCATTCAAATGAATGTATTCTGTATCACTTTCTACTAATCCCCCTTCTTCATTATAGTGCAATAACCATAGGTTGTACATCGGATTCTCGATTTTTAACTCTATCGGGTTGGCAGAGCGGGTTTCTTCTACTGTGAAATCCGTAGTCTGTAAATTGAGTTGCACGGCGATCTGGTCTTCTCCAAGTTCAATCGCCGGAGTTTGATCGTCGGATATCATCCATTCCTCTTCGGATGAGCAGGCTGCTAAAAACAGACAAGCTATTAAAGTATATATTGCGTTTCGTTTCATGATTTTCTTCTCCTATGTTTATTTATCGGGATCTATGTCAGCTGTCCAGGAAGACTCCTGCCAGTTGGCCACTGTAATGCCGTCTTTTATATCAAGTGTTACGGTGTAATTGTATGAATATCCCGGTAGGAACTGTTTGCCAACAATAGAATAAGTAAATTGTGTGGGGACATCATTTACCAATACATTCATAATAACTACTACCGGGGTAGAACGGCAATCTGTAGGCAAGATGCCTGTTTCTCCTTGCAAGATTCCTTCAGATGTAGTGATAAAACTTTTGGCCGGAACATAAATTCGATTGTATTTATCTCCTAATTTAGATGGCATATTGTCTCCTACGGTATAGTTATTTCCCGTGGTAGGATCTATTTGTATGCCGTCTATTTCAACACCCGCTTGCATGATAGATAAATCGGATATTTTATCAGTACCCTTAATTAAGAATTTCATGCGGGAAGTTACTTGCATCAGTGGATTTAGAAGAATAACGCCTTCATTACCTGAAATCTGACAAGTGGTAGATTCAGTTTGTGTCCAAGCATTATTGGTTGCTATCACATATTCTCCATTTTTAATCATGCATGTACCATCTTTATAGGATGCCTTCGCCGGTGAAATAGCACTAAATGTATATGTACCCGGATCTAAGAACAATGGAGTCTTGCTTACATCCTCTTCCTTATAATTCCCATTTTCATCAAATTGAGAACAAGGATAAAGTGATTGTACACCACCATCACCGGTCTTTACAACATAGCCTTGTGTTTGCGTAGTGCTGCCACTTTTTGCGAAAAGCCATAATGTACTACCTTCTGAAAGGTTCAGAATCTTAACTCCGTTTAATGCTGAGTTATTGGTAGCACGGGTGTTGCTTTCGGGTGCATCTTTTCCGGACATAATGGCATACTGACCTCCTAATTGTACTGTTACCGGTACTTTGCCTTCATTTGGCAGGGATCCTCCCTCTTCATCGGACGTACAGGCTGTTAGTAACCCAACCGGTATGAGAAGAAGCATTAGCTGTTGTATATAATTCCTTGCTTTCATATCTCTTCTATTTGTTTTGTTCTTAATTCACATTTTTATCGCGTACACAGCGTACAGAACAACCATAACCGCGTCGTTCCTCATTCCACATATATAGGTATCTTTGGTTGGTATCACCACTGAACTTTATACGGAAACTCCAGAACTTATTATTATTTGTATCTGCTGTGGATGTATGATAAATCGCTTCACTTCCGGCGTATATCAGAGCTGCTCCTCCGTCTACATGTATGTATCCGCTAATTGGTAGCATGAGTGTTTCTACCGGATTATCCCAATCAGTATACTCTGTGTTGTAATTGCTCGTTGTCAGTGTACTAAGTATCTCTGCAGGATAACGTGAAATAACAAGTACTGAACGATATCCTTGCGCATCGCCTCCTGTGTCACATTTATCTTTATCAATTGATGTATTTCCTACACGTTTGATTTGCCAACGTACTCGGTAAGCATTGGATGTTCCCAGGCGTTTGATTGCATAGATTGTACCCCACTTTTCTTCTTTTTTGTCAGAAGGAACTCCTACATATACTGCCTTCTCATTATGAACATCATAATTTACGGTTATACTGTAAGTTCCACTATGATTTAAAAAAGTTATATCTCCTGCATTTTGGCTACTTGGAACAATTGATAAAAATTCATCTTTAGTAGGTAGTCTCCAACCTTTCGGGCAAGGCTGATGCTCTGGTTGATCCCAGTATGTTGCACTTACAGAATGCTCAGAGGCCCAATCTCTACTATAGTCTTCATCTGCTGAAGAACTGAACTTAAATTCCTTATTTGTATCTCCCGGATCCTGCGCGCAATCATCATAGCCTATATTATTATCAGTGCGTTGGTTATCGTTATAATGTTCAGGAACGTATGGGAAAGGTTTAGCATTATTCGTTTTATTAGCGCCTTTACATGTAGGGGTTGCATTGATCGGATCCTTCACATTAGGGTCTAAGCAGCTGCCGTTCAAGTAATAAGGAATACTACGTCCAAATTGGTAGTAGAATCCCCGCGAAGCTTCCCAGCTTTGAATGCTTTTTGTTGCATCAGCACTTGTAGCTCCTAAGTTTCTATCCATCCATGTCACACCGCCGAAGGTAACCGAGCTACCTATTTGTGTATCCTCGTAATCCGAGTTGTCGTCTATCCAGTCGTATACACGAGGAATTACGGTTACTACCATGGTTGTGAATGCTTTGTATTTTGGGTTTTTATTATCAGTTGTATTTTCTACGTCTACTTCTTTAATACGATATGTAGTTGTCTTTTCGTAGTCATCCACTTTCGTTGTTACTTTCAGTCCTAAAGCATGAGAGTTAGTGTCTGTTCCTCTGGTAGGGAACGTCATTGCCGAAAAAATTTCATTTTTAGCTGTTTCTTCATTTATCTCAGTGTCTGCCTTGTATACAGAATGTGTATGGGCTGTATTATCAACTCTTGTATCTGTTGCGCTACTGAACTCTCCGGTTGCAAGACTTAAGTCGCCGGATAAATAGTCTATTAGTTTTACTTCTTTTAGAACAACAGTGGAATTGGCTAATTCTTCATTTTTTTGTGCGTAGATATGAAGTTTGGATAAAGTATGCTCAAAATTCAATTGTAATTTTCCTGAGTTTTTGTAGGTTTGATTTTTAAGATTACCCGCCCACATCACATCGGTTAATGCCCCGTTTTCATAAGAGACATAACAAGTGGGAGTGCTGTTGTCAGCATTATATTTTATTTCCGGTACATACTCTTTATCATTCAGAGTTACTGCATAAAAGTTTAAACTATGATTATTGAATTTATTGTTTCCGTCGAATGATATAGTGTGTTCATTTGTTTCAGTACCTTCTATTGCGTTCTTGCTTGGGGTTTTCTGTAGATAATTAGCATTCCAGTTGTCATTTTCGACAGCGAATAACTGGTATTTTGTACCTGCCTCAAATGCTTTCTGATCGTCGTCGGCGGATACGTCTGCTCTCGTATAGATGCTTGGAAGGCCCGAGAATTGAAAAACTCCATTCCCTTCTGCAGCACTATTATCATAAGTGTCTTCTGTACATGCTGCGAATGCTGTTATGGATGCAATCACAAGCAAACCGTTGATTATGTTATTATATCTCATCATGGCTTAATTGTTGTTTTGGATGTTTTTATTGTTTAGTCGGGTTAATGGGGACTGTGATTAATCCTCCTGCTTTCCAGGGTGCTTTTACGCCTGTAAGCGTAAATGAATCTTGGGTGAAGTTGATAACCACTTCATAAGCTTCTCCTGCCTGTGCTATTGATACCGGAGTCTGATTATTAGCTTCCAGTAGTTGTACATTCATCTCTCCATAGTTGGTTTTAATGTTATCTGTTGAACCTACGGGGGTCATTGTTGCTTCCAGATTGAAAGAGAGTTGTCCGTTATTGTTAGCTGGCATATTTAGATAACAAGTGCCTATGGTATATTCTTGATCGATGTCAGTCAAATATTGATCGGGAACGTGTAATGTTAAATCATTCTCAATAGTTTCTTGTGCTCCGGCAGCTACATAAGTCTCTTTATTATATTCCCATTTGTTAATGAGATATGATTTGCTGAGTGTTACTTTTACATCGTGTACAAGTTTACTGCTCTGCATCTTTTTGTCACGTTTGGCGTAGAAAGTGACTTTAGTTAACAGATGCTTGAATTCTAATGGTGATTTATTTGAAAAAGGACTATTTTTATTTCCTTCTTCCGTTTGTGAGGCGAGCACATCAACGGTTCCTGCCGAAATGGTTAAACTCAAAGCCAGTTGCTTATAATCATCGGATACCGTCAAACGATCACTTGGAGCATAACCTACTGCATATACCGTAGTACCGTTTGGATAAGGTATTGCTGTGTCATATGCATCTTCTTTGTAGTTATCAATTCCTGACAAGTTATCTGTTGAGTTATAATAATTATAGTCTGCTCCTGTGAAAAACGCAACCTTGAATGTTCCATTATCATCGAGCCCGCTCATGCTTTCACTGGAACGGGTGAAACTTATTTCTATGTTTTTGTTGCTAACGGGCAAGGAGTCGTCTTCTAGTATACTATTGCAACTGCTGACGCTAACTGCTGCTATCAGGAGCAATCCATTGATGATGTTATGTTGTCTTATTAGTCTCATAGTTATACTCCTTTTATTAATTATTTCCAGTTTCAACATCAATTGTAGTCCGTCCTTTAAGAACCCATGGTATCATGGTTGTATTTACTTCGATTGTTTTATCAGATTGCAGAGTATTGAATGCAGTAACATTGATTATGTAATAATTGTTACGTATAATTCCGGACGCTACGCTAAAATCTGTCGGTGAGTTCACAAATGTTTCATAGTACTGCCAACCACCTTCGTAAGTGATAAAGTCATTGGCGGTAACAGTCAGCCCAGACTCTCTCAAGTAATCGATTCCGGTACTTATATTGCTGTAACACATATCTTTCATACTTGTCGGGACCTTTTTGCAGGTATAGAAAGTGCCGTTACCGGATAATCTGTTTTTGGCTTCCTGTTCGGTCAAGTTGGTCTCTCCGTCTATGTTTTTGGGAGTAAACTTGGCGGCGACTTTCAAGTAGGTTGCCACTTTTTGAGCATCGCTGAAATCATTTGAACTCTCAGTATCTATATTTATTGTATTTTCCAGACAATAAATCCCTTCTGTATATCGCTTGTCATCTTCTTCTATTCGCTGAATATCATATTTTACAGCATTTTCTCCAGCAGTCACGTTGGTGACTGCTGTAAAAAAGTTAGCGTTATAATTTGCAGCCAGTGTCATACTCATCGGGAAGTTCGGATCTTCATTGTTCGCTTTTTTGAACGGAAAAAACTTCTTATTGGTTGTTTCCAAAATATAATGTACGTCACTCAATCTGATATAACCGTTATCTTTGGTCAAGTTTACATATTCTGTATTGCTTTTTGTAGTGCAAGTCAACAATACTTTGGACATGACACGAGTCAAAGTTGCTTTGATTCGTGTCATTTTATGCTCTTCAATATTAATGATTTCACTGTTACTGCCTTCAGTAACAGCCTGACCGGTCATTAAAAAACTGTTATCTTCAGTGATGTCTCCTATATTGTTTATCAATTGTTCCGGATTATGATCAGGAGCTGCCTTTATCGATTCTATTTGTGTATCTGTCATATTAGCTGCAACGAATATTTTTTTGTTGCCAATAGATGTATTTACGACAAAGTATAGGAATCCATTCTCCAAATCTTCTCCGGTGATTGTTTTATCTTGAATGTTGCTACCATTCGTATCCATAATAAACAATGTAAACTTACGGCATTTGCTCTCTTCTGTCGTACCGGATAGTGTTTTTTCTCCGTCAACCGCCCGTGTACCTATTTGTGGCATGCTGATAGATAGCATTAATTGAGCTTCAATTTGCGGTTGCATCTCCTGTCCTTCAACGAACTCATCTTGTGAGCATCCTGAAAAACCGGCAATAGCTATCAGAGTAACTAGAAGATTATATGTTAATTTGAGGTGTCTCATTATTTCGTTTATTTAGAGTTCGAAATCGTTAAGCTGAATGACCCAACCGTTTATTTGTATGACAGATTTGATTAGTGTCAAATTTTCGTCAACGAAGAATATCATGCTATACCGGTCTTCGCGATCCAGATATTCTTGTAATTCCATATCTTTATAGTGCTCTTGTTTTAGCATATTCAGATATTTAATCATATCCAGATTTTTAATAAGTTGTTCTCCCGTTTCTGTATTGGTGATATTCAGCTCCGGCTTTTTATCTTTCATGAGTCGTCCGACGCTCAGTTCTGCAATAGCTGCCGGATATTCGCTGTCTGTATCTTGCGTGAAAGCGCGTGATGTTATGTACTCTTGTTCAGTGGCAAATGGTTTATACGTCAACATGTTGTCCGGCAACAAGGAGTTGTCATAGTTCATGTATCCGTTTTCATCATATATTGTATACTTAAGATTTTCTTTTTTTAATGCTCTGGTGACAGGCTGGTCAGGGTGTTGATTTACCTGTGCTACAACAATGCGGATATTGTTTGTGTTCTTCACTAAAGAAACTTCAGTAATACGTTCTCTGCTGTTTCGGGTGAGGGCACTTTTTTTAACTTCTCCGTGCCACAGTGAAGAAAGTTCCTTTTCAACAATATATTTGTCTTTTTCATCTTCCGAACGTGTAGGAACGGCTTCTTCTCGCAGAGTTTTCACCTTTAATTCTGTGATTTGAGATGTTTGTGGATATAACACAGGCACTGCGAACGACTGGTCGTCTAATCCTGCCCATGCGATTAAATGGTATTCCCTCGGATCAAAATCCAGACTCATGGAATAATTATCGTCTGCCAGCATTTCTCCTTGGTCAGTTTTGTAATATACCATATTTCCATTGTCGTCAAAAGCATAAAGTGCGACAGTTCTAACTTCTTGAGCGAAAGCGTCTACTTTCTCCATATTATAGTCATACTTGAACTTTACCAAATATTTGATGCTGCAATCGCCTTCATTGTAATCCAGGACATGCACCAGCCAATACTGCAAGTAACAGTATCTTGTTTGCTCTTTTTTGTATGGTGGTCAGTATTCGTTTCATTTTCTTTGTTTTTTATGCTTTTGGAAAGTCTGTTTTGTTTATCTTATCAAGTAAGAGAACCGGTCAGGAGGGAAGTTGTCCCTTCCCGACCAGTTTATAGTGTGTGATGCAAATTATAAAATGATATCTACCAAGTTAATTGCCCAAGGAAGAACCTTAACTTCTATCTTCAGACTTGCTGCGTCCGGAGTGGGAGTCGGATCTCCTAATTTAGTAATGCTTGATACATTCAGTTTATATACATTGTTTCTAACGATTGTCTTATTGTTTGCATTATTGGTATAAATATCTGCTTTGTAGTAGCATTTACCATCTTCGTACATATCAATAAGAATCCCTGCCTTTCTGAAATCAGCAGCTGTACTCTTATCTGTTAGATGGTGTTTCGTAAGTATGTCACCGTATTCATTTGCTAATGACTCAAAATCTGAATATACTACATTTTCTGCTACATAGAAGGTTGTTGGTGTTTCTGCATTATCCCATGTTGCAACAGCTTCGTATACAACACATGTATTCTTGTTTACATCTTTGTTTTCCAGACAATATGTGATATTATCAGTTTTATTTGCAGTTTCTTCTACGTTTTGGATATTACCAACGATTGTTTTGGTTATATAATTCCACTTATCATTGTTTGCATCATATTCTTGAAAGAAATTAGGTGTTAAAGTATTAGTATTGGCTAATACATAAGTATCTTTCTGCAAATTAATAAATGAATATTCTTTTAATGTTATATTCAATGTCTTATCACCATATTTTTCTGAAGGAACTGTAAATGCAGAAGTTTGTGACTGTTCCATTAATTTAGCGGCTGCACGTTCAACATTAATTCTTACAGTTGCTTCTTCGCCCGCATCTACATTTCCTGTTGCTACTTTACCTTCTGCATTACTCATTAGGAATTCACCTGGTTTAGCAATGTATTCTTTGAGACCATCTAAACCTGACATATCATCGTAACTAGCGCTTGCTATCATGTTTGCATATGGTGTCGTAAGGTTTTCTTTCAGGTTTAAGAAAACATAAACCTGAACAGGTCCTGCAGCAACAGGAATACCTTTTTTCAAATATAAAGCATTTTCACTTGTGCTAGGTTCAAAATCATCATATATATAAGTATGGACGTCTCCATTGACAATAACTTTAGCTGTTTTAAAAATTTGTTCTTCTATTAATCCGTCTTCTGTATTTGCACGAGTTACTGTTGGATAAGAAATACCTAATCGTATTACGGCATTTTCTGTACCTTGTACTTGACCGTTGTCTACGGTTTCATCATTTTCGTTGCTACATGCTGTCATGGCAGCTACTGCCAAACTTGCTAATAATAAATTTCTAACTTTCATTTTTGTTATGAGTTTAATGTGTGATGTAATAATCTTTTTTTGAATGACATGCTACATATTATTATTTATGTATTCATGACTAACTTTTTTTCTTTTCTTTTTTTTGTGGGAAGAGTCATCTAAAGGATGGGGACCGATTGTTTTGTAAAAAACATCATTTCTTTTTCTGATCGGAAGCCCTTATATATTATAAGGTGAAATAACTAACTTCCAGTTGGAGGGATTTTGTTTGTTTCTTATAGGC
>NZ_MNQN01000015.1:0-76186 GCF_001915455.1 Bacteroides sp. 43_46
GCCACCAGGAATCGAACCGGGGACACAAGGATTTTCAGTCCTTTGCTCTACCAACTGAGCTATGGCACCTTTTTCGTTTGCGGGTGCAAAGATAAAGAGATTTTTTTATACTACAAGGCTTTTTGAGGAAAAATATTAGAAAAATCCCCTTTGTGACTTTCTAAATAAGGACAAAGGGGATATTCGTATTATTTATCGGTATAGATTTCCGCGTAATCGTCTAATCTATATTCGGATTTATGCTGTGCCAATCCTTAATCGGTGGTAACACCCCCATTCCGATAACTTCATCACGCAGCTTACAGAGATGTTCGTAGCTTTCTTTCAGTTTGGCCTCCTCTTCGGGAGTACCTTTCAGCTCTTTATAATGTACGCCGTCCTTATTGATTTCGGTTTCCATGGCCATCATGATATGGTCGAAACCGTGACTGTGCACGTATGTACCTGCCGGCCAGCGGAAAGGCTTTCCACCCATGGCGGCGGCAATCATTTCAATGGAAACATAGGCAGGGCTTTGGAATGAAGAGCGGCCACGTAAGGCGATAATGTTAGCGCCGCCTTTGGTAACTTTGGTTTGTATCTCTGCCCATTGTTCCTTTGTCAGGGCGGGAGTGCCGATGATGTCCGGCAACGGTTTTCCATCCACTTTGGCGGTAGAGGCATATACGGCCATTTGTTCGCCATGCCCGCCGTACGTACGGCAGTTCTCTATTTTATCGGGAGCAATTCCGAAGTGTTTGGAAAGCTCGCTGCGCAGACGGGTGCTGTCGAGAGCGGCCAGTGTTGTAACCTGAGATGGCTTCAACCCTGAATACAATAACGTAATCAAGCCGGTGATATCCGCAGGGTTAAAGATGACAACCACGTGCTTCACATCCGGGCAGTAAGCTTTTACATTTTTTCCGAATTCTTCGGCGATGGCGGCATTGCCTTTCAGCAAATCTTCGCGGGTCATGCCGGCTTTACGGGCAGCACCACCGGAAGATACTACGTATTTGGCGTCGGTCAAGGCTTCTTTGATGTCGGATGTGAACGTAAGGTTCAAACCTTCGAATCCGCAGTGGAACATTTCTTCCGCTACACCCTCCAGTCCGGGAGCATAAGGGTCGTATAAACAGATGTTCGGGGTGAGGTGCATCATGATTGCGGTCTGCGCCATATTGGAGCCAATCATACCGGCCGCACCTACAATGGTCAGTTTTTCGTTTGTAAGAAATTCCATAATTATATTGTTTAAAGATGAATAACAAGCGCTTTTGTTGATTGCTATGTTACAAAGATAACCGTTTTCAGGCGGAGTTGTTCATATAAAAAAGTTATCTTTTAGAGTGAAAAGTTATTCCTTATCTTTATCTTTGCGCTGAATGCCGGGATAAGTTGTGCGCCGTTGTGCATTATCCTTGCTGTAAACGTTACGAAATATAATTTATATGAGCATAGAGTTAGGGAAGTTCAATACTTTGAGGGTGGTGAAAGAGGTCGATTTCGGAATGTATCTGGATGGCGGTGAAGAAGGAGAGATTCTGCTTCCGTCGCGTTATGTGCCCGAAGAGTGCAAGCCGGGAGATGAGTTGACTGTGTTTATCTACCTGGATAATGAAGAACGGCTGGTAGCTACCACGTTGACGCCGCTGGTGCAGGTCGGGCAATTCGCTTGTCTGGAAGTGGCATGGATAAATCAGTACGGCGCTTTCCTCAACTGGGGATTGATGAAAGATTTGTTTGTCCCTTTCCGTGAGCAGAAGATGAAGATGCAGGTTGGGAAACGATATGTAGTCCATGCGCATCTGGATGATGAAAGCTACCGGATTGTAGCCTCTGCGAAAGTAGACCGTTACCTGTCGAAAGAAAAAGCGCCTTATGCACCCGGCCAGGAAGTCAACATACTTATCTGGCAGAAAACGGATTTGGGTTTCAAGGCTATCATTGAGAACCGATATAGCGGCTTATTGTATGAAAGCGAGATATTTCAGCCCCTGCATACGGGCATGATGCTGAAAGCCTATGTAAAGCAGGTACGTGAGGATGGTAAGATTGACTTGATACTCCAGAAACCGGGTCAGGGTAAAGTGGAAGATTTTGCGACCACCTTGTTGGACTATATCCGCGAACAGGGAGGACACATTACTTTGCATGACAAGAGCCCTGCCGAGGATATTTACGATACATTCGGTGTCAGCAAGAAAACCTTTAAGAAAGCAGTTGGCGATTTATATAAGAAGCATCTGATATCGTTGCAGGAGAATGGCATCGAGCTGGTAAATACCTCTAACCCCTAATTGTGATAGGGTTTTCCCTATAACATATTAGAGAGAAACAAAAGGATAGGGGAAAATATTCCCCTATTTTTGTTTTTACTAAAGAACCGATGGAATATAAACTTGTAAAGAACGCTACCATGAAACGAATATTATTTATATTATTTGCCGCAATAATGAGTACCGCTGTCTGCCATGCGGCTATGAGTAACAGTAAAGTGCGTAAAGAGACACGCTTCCTTACGGACAAGATGGCCTATGAGCTGAAACTGAATACGGAACAGTATAATGATGTGTACGAAATCAATTATGACTTTATCTCGGGTATACGGTATTTAATGGACGATGTCTTGAGGGGTGAAGAATGGGCTTTGAATCGTTATTACGATTATCTGGATATACGTAATGACGATTTGCGCTGGGTGCTGAGCAGCAGACAGTATTCCCGTTTCATGCAGGCCGCTTATTTTTTCCGTCCGGTCTATGTGAGTGGCGGACGATGGTCTTTCCGGATTTATGTTACTTATACCAATCCGAATCATTTCTATTATCCGCGTCCTTACCATTATCGTACTTACTGTGGCGGACATTATCGTACCCATTATCAAAATGTAAGTTACTATCGGGGAAGGCACAATCATCCCACTTATAACGGTTCTTTCCGTATCCGTGATAACAAATCGTACCACACGAGCCGCCGTTCTGATTTCGGTTCGGTCAATATCCGCCCCAACTCCGGTACACGCCCTCGCGTGGAACAGTCCAATCGCCGTCCTGCCGCCAACGGCCCGACACGCCGTTCCGATGCCGGGAAAGAAGTGAATGCGCCGAAACGGGAACAGAGTACTCAAAAAGAAAGCGTAAGGCGCGGTAGCTCTAAAAGGCAGGTGGAGAGCAATAGCAGTTCACGCAGAAGCGGCGGTTCTTCTTCCTCTTCTACGCGTACGACACGTTCTTCTTCCCGTTCGTCGGAAAAAAGTAATGGAACGTCAAGACGAAATTAAACTCTTGTCTGTGCGGCTTAACTGACAAAAGCCCCTTTCCCTCTGTATACGCAGAAGAAAAGGGGCTTATCAACACACAACAACTAAAATTATATTTATTCGATAGGCTCCCCTTTATAAAAGTCCAGTATCTTGGTACGGAAGAGGTACTCATACTTGGCCTGGAGTTCGTCGGATTGCGCTTTCATTAAGTTCTGCTTTGCCTCATTATATTCTACGGCATTCGCTTTTCCGTTCTCGTACTTCTCGCTCATCAACTTAAAGGATGCCTTGCTCGCCGAGGCTGCCGTACTGCTGCTTGTATACTTGCTCTCGGATGCTGCCGCATTGTACCATGCTTGCTGAATTTCTTTGTAGAGGTTCTTTTTGGCATTATCCAGTTGCAAAGAGTAGTTCTCGCGTTGCAGGCGGGCTGTACGTACCCGGTTGCGTGTAGCCAGTCGGTTGAAGATAGGTACGCTCAGATTGAAACCGATGTATTTGTTGAAGTTATCACTCATCTGCTGACTGAAAGTCCGGTTGATGGTCGAATAGTAGTTCGTACCGAGGCTTCCGTTGAAACTCAGTTGCGGATAATAACCGCTTTGGGCGATTCGGATGCTGTGTTTGCTTCCTTCCAGACGATACTGCGCAGCCTGTATAGAAGCCTTGCTGCCCAATGCTATCTGGAAAATTTCATCCGGCGGAGTTAGAGGAGCGAGCTCTATCTTTACGGCGGGCTCTTCCAAAAGGAAACCTTCCGGTGTTTCCAACTCGATAAGTTGGCTGAGGTCGAGTAATGCCAGCCGGTAATCATTGTTCGCTTGTACCGCGTTCATCTCATCCTGCGCTACACGCGCTTTGGCTTCGGCGACTTCTGCCGGAGAGGCTTTCCCTACTTCTGCCAACCGCTCTATACGGTTGTACTGTTCTTTGCTCAGTTCCACTTGTCCCAAGGATACCCGGTACAGTTCCTCATTGAACAATACCTGCAGGTAGACTGAGGCTATGTTGATGGAAATATCTTCTTTGGCTTTCTCCAAGTCGGCAAGGGCGGCTTTGAGGTTCAGCTTGGCCAAAGCATATTGGTTGGGTATCTCGAGCCCGGTAAACAGCGGAATGCTGGTAGAAACGGACATGTTTGTGCCGTGACTGCCCGTGTTGACATATACAGTGGAGTAATCGCCGGTATTTTCGTCCTTGATTGCCGTCTGCGTACGTCCCCAGTTCCAGTTTTGTCCGGCGCTGGCGTTAAGGTTCGGCAGCCGTGCCCATTTGGCGGTATTTACTTCAACATTACTTTGTTCGGCGGCATTGGCTGTCTGGCGGATGTCGATATTATGTTCGATGGCGTAGTCTATGCATTGGCGTAATGACCAACGCTCTTGAGCCTGGATTTGCATACAAGCCAGCATAGCCAGAGATATGCATATATTTCTCTTCATGGTGTTCCTGATTCTTCTGATGGTGAGGGTTATTTATCTTTCTTTTCGGCGCCACGTACCTTGTCTTTGGCAGTCAGACCGCTTTTGACGGCTATCTTGATGCCGTCGCTCATGCCTACCTCTATTTGCCGGCGTTTGAACTTTTGTTGAGGTACACTGTCGGTCAACACATATACGAAGGTGCTGTCGCCGCTGAATTCAACCGTGCTTTCCGGCAGCGCGAGCGTCTTTTGGGCACGTTCCAGTACAATTTCCGCATTGGCGGAATACCCTGAACGGATTTGTACGCTATCCGGCGCTTGAACGGCCGCTTTGATTTCAAACTGGTTGGCGCCGTTTTCTTCCACTCCTTTCGGAGATATGTATTCCAGTACGGCATTGAATGACAGGTTTTGCAGTGCCCCGATAGTCAGTTTCACCGGCATGCCTTCGTGTACGCGTCCTACTTCGGTCTCGTCCAGATTGCCCCGGAAGATAAGGTCGTTCATATTGGCGACGGTAGCGATTGTTGTTCCGTCGTTGAAAGTGTTACTCATAATAACGGAGTTGCCGACTTTGATGGGTACATCCAAAATCAGTCCGGTGATGGTGGAACGAATCAGTGTGCTGCTGAATGAAGCGCTGTTCTTGGTGATACCTTCCTTTACGATTTCCAGATTATCTTTGGCCGTTTGCAGTTCTTCCCGTGCCTGCTTTACGTTCACCTCGCCCTTTTCGTATTCTTCGTTGCTGATGAGCTTGTCGTTAAATAACTTCTCGATGCGCGCAAAATCCGTTTCGGCCTGCTTGGCATTGATTTCAGCCAGGCGGACGCGACTTTCGGCGGAGTTCAGCGTACCTAGTTCGGGGATGACCTTTACTTTGGCAATCACTTCACCTTGCTTCACGCTTTGTCCGGCTTCTTTATATACTTCGGAAATGATACCGGAGATTTGCGGTTTGATGAGTACTTCATCTCTCGGCTCCACTTTCCCGGTAGCCACGGTTGTCTTTTCCAAATCGGCTGTTTCCGGGACGATGGTCTCATATACTTTTACCTTAGGCTGTGACTTCTGATATAAGAACACGAATGTCCAGATAAATATGGCAGCTACCACTACCAACGACGCGATTTTCAGATACTTCTTTGTTTTCATCTTATTATTGTATTATTGTTTTATTTCTCTACGTTATCACCCTGTCACCTCGTATCACTCATCCCTTATCGCCTCAATCGGCTTGATGGCCATTGCACGGTAGGCGGGCGCCAGTCCCGCCAATACTCCCAATGCGATGAGGAGGGTGCAGGTGCCGATAGCCAACCCGAAGGACACCTGATAATGCGTCTTGATTATTCCCGGTTCATTCGCTGCGCTTTCCAGTATTTGCAGCACAAGGACGGCAAAAGAGATGCCTGCCATACCGGCTGCGGTGGTCAGTACCATGCTTTCCGAAAGGATTTGTTGCAGAATGTCTTTGGGACGGGCGCCGATGGCACGCCGTATGCCTATCTCCGTAGTGCGTTCCCTTACCGTAACCATCATAATGTTGGATACGCCGATGGCGCCGGCAAACAGGGTACCCAAGCCTACCATCCAGATAAGGATGCGCGTGCCTGTCATCAGGGTATCCATCATGGAGAACATTGCCTCTGCGTTAAGGAACATGACCGCTTGTTTGTCGTCCGGTGAGATATAATGGGCGGCTTTGACAAGACGTTCTATCTCCGGTTCTACATCCGTAACCTTTACTCCCGGTTTCATGATAAAGCACACGACATCTATTCTTTGTCCCAGGTTGTACGTTTGCTGCATCGTTGTGAAAGGCAGGGTGACGGCTTCCGAAGCCTGTCCCTGTATGTTGACGTTACCTTCGGAAGAGCACATGCCGATGACGCGGTAGTAAATGCCGTTTACCCTGATATATTTTCCGCAAGGGTCCTCACCCGGTCTGAAAAGACTTTCGTACACGCGCTTGCCTATGACGCATACCTTTCGCGCTTCCCGTATATCCACGTCATTGATAAAGCGGCCGTAGGTCATTTCCTGATGTTCTACCTGTTCGTACTCGGGGTACAAGCCTTTGACGCTGCATTCGTATTTGTTTTCGCCGTAAACGGCTGTTTGTCCCCAAAGAGCGAATGACGGAGTGGCTATCTTTATTCCGTCGATGCCGCGCACCCGTTCCACATCTTCCAATTCCAAGTCCCACCGGCGGCCTTTGCGGAAGCCTTTATAAGCCTCACTCGTCTTTTGCGCGGCGATAAATCCGGAGTTGGTGGCAAAGCCCTCGAACTGCGATTTCATTTTCTCCTGCATGCCTTGTCCGCCGCCGATGAGTGCCACAAGCATAAAGATGCCCCAAAACACCCCGAAAGCCGTCAGCAGGCTGCGCGTCTTGTTTCTTGTTATCGTGACGAGGATTTCCTCGCACGTATCCATGTCTATTCTCATAATCGTTTAATCTGCTCTAAGTGCTTCAATGGGACTGATGCTTACCGCCTTTCTGGCCGGAAAGAATCCCGCGAGCGTACCTGCGATAATCAAAGTCAGCGTAGCTTGTATGGCGATGCCGATGTCTACTGTGGGGTCGGAGAACATTCTGGCCTGGAACATACCCGTGTCTGCCGTTTGGGTGCCGAAGGCGGAATTCATCCACTCGGTCACTCCGATGCCCGCTACCATGCCGATGTAGCCGAAGAAGGTCGTAATCGTGACGCTTTCCACAATAATCAGCCAAAGGATGGAGAAAGGCTTTGCGCCCAGCGCTTTCCGTATGCCGAACTCGCGTGTGCGCTCCTTGACGGTAATCAGCATGATATTCGATACACCTACAATACCGCTCAGCAACGTAAAGATACCTATCACCCAAATGGCCGTACGAAGCAGACCGGCAACGTTCTGTGTCTGTATGTACTGTGTGAAGCGGTTCCATATCCAGATTGCGCCTTCATCTTCCGGGTCGAAACGATGATTGGCGGCAATTACTTTCCGGTATTCTTTTTCAAAGGCTTCATTGGCTTCCTCACTCGTGAGGTTTTTGGTGGTGAAGATGATGTTGTTAAGCTTGTCGCCCTTGTTATAAATGGTTTGCAGGGTAGAGAAGGGGATAAAGGCCACGCTGCTCTGGTCGCCCTGGTCTTCGTACAGTCCGGCTACCTGGTAGGCTACGCCGCCTGCATTGACAAACTGGCCGACAGGCTCCGTATGCGACTTCCCGAAAAGAATCTCCGCCGACTTTTTATGAAGAATGATAACTTTCCGCCGCTCTTTGATATCGTTCCGGTTGATGAAGCGTCCGGTTGCGGTTTTTATGGCTTCGGATTGCACGTAGTTCGGGTGTACGCCCATTAGCGAGATATTGATGTATTCTTGTCCGAAGCTGATGTTTACATCGCCCTGCCGCAGTGTGGCGCCGGCGGTGATAATGTTATCCGGAAAGTATTTCTCGGTTGCGGCGAGGTCTTTGTTCTCCATTTGGATGCGTCGTCCCTCTTTCAGTCCTTCGTATGACTTGGTAGTCCAGCCGCCGCCCAGACGAATGGAGTTCAGCGCGCGCTCGGAGGCGTTTTGCTCGAAAGCGTGGATGATGCCGTTGCCCGCTCCCAGCAGTACGATAAGCATAAAGATGCCCCATGCCACCGCAAAACCGGTGAGGAACGTACGCAACTTGTTACGCTTGATGGTACCGTATATTTCTTGCCAAAGGTCTATCATGGTTAATGTGGTAATGCTATAAGATGGTCATTATTTCATATATCCGTCCTTGCCGAATGGCGACGCGTCATGATTCGGATTATCTTCGATACTGCCTATCACGCCGTCCTTGATGTGGATAATCTTATCCGTCTGATTGGCCACGCCGCTCTCGTGAGTTACGACGACGATGGTCATGCCCGTTTCGTGCAAGTCCTTCAGAATCTGCATAACCTCTACGGAAGTTTTGCTGTCGAGGGCGCCGGTCGGTTCGTCGGCAAGGATAATCTGGGGTTGGGTAATCAGCGCACGGGCAATGGCGACACGCTGCTTCTGTCCGCCGGACATCTCATTGGGCATGTGGTGCGCCCAGTCTTTCAGTCCCAAACGCTCCAGATACTCCAGTGCCATGGCATTGCGCTTCCGGCGGCCTACGCCTTGATAGAAGAGCGGGAGAGCTACATTCTCTACCGCATCCTTAAAGGAAATCAAGTTGAATGACTGGAAGATAAAGCCAATCATACGGTTACGGTATTCGGCTGCTTTGTTCTCGCTCAGGTTTTTGATAAGCGTACCGTTCAGATAGTACTCTCCGGTATCGTAATTATCCAGAATGCCTAATATATTAAGTAACGTGGATTTTCCGGAACCCGACGCTCCCATAATGGACACGAACTCTCCTTTCCGGATGTCGAGATCGATGCCTTTGAGAACGTGTAACGGCGCCCCGTTATGATAGGTTTTGTTGATGTCTTTTAGTTGTATCACGATTTTCCCTGTTTATTGCTTTGTTCTTATTAATTTTCACTATTAGACGCACCGATGTCACGAAAAGTTGCAAATGGAGCGAAGTTTTTTAAAAAAAGATTTTGCAGTGTCGTTTTTCTTTGTGTAATTTGTAACCATTAATGTTATAACTAACCCTTTAAACAAAAAAGTAAATATCATGAATTCAAACATGGAAAAACCCTATGTAGTGGGGATTGACATAGGCGGAACGAACACCGTCTTTGGTATCGTGGACGCACGTGGTACTATTCTTGCAAGTGGTTCCATCAAGACGGGAGCTTATGAACGGGCGGAAGATTACGTAGACGAAGTATGTAAGAATCTTCTTCCGCTGATTATCGCAAATGGCGGTGTCGATAAAATAAAAGGTATCGGTATCGGCGCTCCTAACGGCAACTATTATAGCGGTACAATCGAATTCGCCCCGAACCTTCCGTGGAAAGGGGTAGTCCCCTTGGCCGCCATGTTTGAAGAACGTCTGGGTATTCCCACCGCGCTGACCAATGACGCCAATGCCGCCGCCATCGGTGAAATGACCTATGGCGCCGCACGCGGTATGAAAGACTTCATCATGATAACGCTGGGTACAGGCGTAGGTAGCGGTATCGTTATTAACGGCCAGATGGTATACGGACACGACGGTTTCGCCGGAGAGCTGGGACATACCATTATCCGCCGCGAAAACGGTCGTCTTTGCGGATGTGGCCGTCACGGTTGTTTGGAAACTTATTGCTCGGCTACCGGTGTGGCGCGTACTGCACGTGAGTTCCTTACCGCACGTACCGAACCGAGTTTGTTGCGTTCCATTCCCGCCGAAAATATCACGTCTAAGGATGTGTACGACGCGGCCGTTCAAGGCGACAAGCTGGCGCAAGATATTTTTGATTTTACCGGTATCATTCTGGGCGAGGCTCTTGCGGACTTTATCGCTTTCTCCAGTCCCGAAGCCATTATTCTGTTCGGCGGATTGGCTAAATCAGGCGATTATATCTTCAAGCCTATTCAGAAAGCTATCGATGACAATGTCCTGACTATTTACAAAGGCAAGGCAAAACTGATGATGTCCGAGCTGAAAGACTCTGATGCAGCCGTACTGGGAGCCAGTGCACTGGGTTGGGAGTTGAGAGATATTAAATAAGCGCAGTCTTTAATAAAGGTATAGCCGCCCTGCCGGAACATCACGTTCCGGCAGGGCGGCATTGTTTTTTGATGTACATCAAAAGAGATTTCCAACCGTATCGAACGAATTTTTCCCTATGGTGAAAAGTCTTTTTCGTCCTACGAAAATAGAATATCCTTGTAGGAAACATAAGTTTTCCTGTACCCCCTTCACCTTTCACATCCCTTTATCCATACGGGATAGCGGGTGAAGGGGTGTTGTTGGTGTACACCGCGAGAACCGGCTTGCGGGACGGATGTTTTTGTCTTGCGAGACGGTTGCATTCGTCTCGTGAGATGGATTTATCCGTCTCCTGAGACAAATAATTCCATCCCGTGGGACGGGGCTTTTGAGATATTAAAAAAGGGAAACCGAATCAATCGGCTTCCCTTTTTTATTTAGAAATAGGAGTTCGGAATTAACCGTTGACTCTTTTTTCTTTAATTCTTGCTTTCTTACCGGTAAGAGCGCGCAGATAGTACAATTTGGCGCGACGAACTTTACCCACTTTGTTCACTTCGATGCTGTCGATAGCCGGTGATTCAATCGGGAAAATACGTTCTACACCTACAGTACCAGACATTTTACGTACGGTAAAACGCTTCTTGTCTCCATGTCCGGCAATCTTGATAACAACGCCGCGGTACAACTGTACACGTTCTTTGTTACCTTCGACGATACGATATGCTACTGTAACAGTGTCACCTGCCTTGAAGCTCGGGTGTTGTTTGCCGGTAGCAAATGCTTCTTCTGCAATTTTAATTAAATCCATTGTTCTTATTATTAAATTGTTTGATCGTTACAACGCAACATACCAGGCTTCTCACTCGGTGTCCTGACAGCGATTGCGCGAAAGCGGTGCAAAGGTAGAGTTTTTCTTTTGATTGACAAAGGGATGTACGCTTTTTCTTTTTTGTCAGATTGAAAGAAAAACTATCCCCCCTTTGGGATTACAGCAAAAGAAAAGTATATTTGTAGCAATTTAAAACGAACAAATATGAAGAAAAGTTATTTGAAATTCGTTTCCGGCGCAGCGTTGGCAATGATGTTTTTGTTGGCATCTTGCCATTCGGCCTGCGAAGTGACGAAAGTGGAAGGACGTATGCAACCGATGGATTCCACGTATGATGTTAATCCCGATACGGAAGCTATGGCGCTGCTTGCCCCCTATAAGGCAAAGATAGACAGCATGATGTACCGGGTGGTGGGCACTGCCGAAATGTCTATGGATAAAGGCGCTCCCGAAAGTCTCCTTTCCAATCTGGTGGCCGACGTGCTGCGCGGAGCGGCCGCGCAAGTGCTCGGAAAACCTGCCGATATGGGGCTTGTGAACATGGGCGGTCTGCGCAATGTGCTGACCGAAGGTGCCGTTACCTGCGGTAATATCTACGAAATACTGCCGTTTGAGAACTCGCTTTGCGTGGTAACTCTGAAGGGCGTTTATCTGAACCATCTGTTTGAAAATATAGCGGCGCGCGGCGGCGAAGGAGTCAGCGGCGTACAATTGCAGATTACCAAAGACGGCAAACTGCTCCGGGCTACCGTAGCCGGCAAGCCGGTTGTCGACGACAAGCTGTACACGGTTGCCACCATCGACTATCTGGCCGACGGCAATGACGGTATGACCGCCCTTATTCAGGGCGAGAAGAGAGACTGTCCGCCGGGAGCAACCTTGCGTGGTCTGTTTATGGACTATGTGGAGCGGCAGACGGCAGCGGGAAAGAAGATTATTTCGCGCATGGAAGGACGAATCACGGTAGAAGATTAAGAACGGAAAACTAAAAAAAGAGAATTCGATGAAACGTATATCTATATATTGCTTGCTGATATTCTGCGTATTGCTGACAGCATCGGCACAGCAGACCAAACAACTGGTCATTCTGCACACAAGTGATACCCATAGCCGTATCGAACCGATTGACCCGCATGCTGCCGACCGGTATGCCGGTATGGGCGGTGTGGTGCGCCGTGCCACTTTTCTGAAAGATTTTCGTGCCGGAAATCCGGATGTCCTGCTCTTTGACTGCGGCGACATTTCGCAAGGTACGCCGTATTACAACCTTTTCCAAGGCGAGGTGGAAGTCAAGATGATGAACCTCATGGGCTATGACGCCATGACTATCGGTAACCATGAGTTTGACTTCGGGCTGGATAATATGGCGCGTTTGTTCCGCATGGCCGATTTCCCGGTGGTGTGCGCCAACTATGATGTCACCGGAACCGTCCTTGAAGGGCTGGTGAAGCCTTACGTTGTACTGAACCGCGACGGAATGAAAATCGGCGTATTTGGGTTGAGTCCCAAAATGGAAGGCTTGGTACAGGCCGATAAGTGCGAAGGCGTCGTTTACAACGACCCGATTGCCGCGGCGCAGGAAGTGACCGACCGGCTGCGCGCACAAGAGGGATGCGATGTGGTTATCTGCCTTTCTCATCTCGGATTCCGCATAAAGAATGAAGTTTGCGACGAGAAACTGGCGGCGGAAACCAAAGGTATCGATGTAATTCTGGGCGGGCATTCCCACACCTTTATGGAGAAGCCGGCCTTTTACCTGAATGCCGAGGGCAAGAGTGTCCCGGTATTGCACACCGGAAAGAGCGGTATTTTCGTAGGAGAATTGGATTTGACGTTGACTAAGGAGTAGTAGATGAAAAGACTGTTACTATTTGTTCTGATGATAATGGGATGTTGCGGCCGTTTCGCTTCGGATGCGAAACGGTGTCCGGCGACACCTGCCGTTGCGGCTCCCGTGGAACCGTTGTTGGTAAGGCCGGTACTGGATGACGTGCGGTGCAGGCAGTGGGTGGACTCGGTGTTGGATAAACTGAGTCTGAAGGAACGTATAGGACAGCTTTTTATTTATACAATCGCCCCCTATCAGGATAAAGCCAACAAGGAGTTGTTGCGTAAGGTGGTTGAGGATTACAAGGTTGGCGGCCTGCTGTTCTCCGGCGGCTTGATGCAGAACCAGGCTATGCTGACGAATGAGGCGCAGCGCATGGCGGATATTCCTCTGCTGATTACGTTCGACGGGGAGTGGGGGCTGTCCATGCGCTTGCGGGGTACGCCCGTCTTTCCGAAGAATATGGTGCTGGGCTGCATACGGAACGACAGCTTGCTTTATGAATACGGCCGGGAGATGGCAAGGCAGTGCCGGGAACTGGGTGTACAGGTGAATTTCGCCCCTGTGGCGGATGTCAATATCAATCCGAAGAATCCGGTCATCAATACCCGCTCTTTCGGTGAGAGTCCGGTGAACGTGGCCGATAAGGTTACCGCTTATGCCAAAGGGCTGGAAGACGGCGGGGTACTCTCGGTGTCCAAGCATTTCCCCGGTCATGGGGATACGGATGTGGATTCGCACAAGGCGCTTCCTACGTTACCTTTCACGCGTGCGCGTCTGGATAGTGTGGAGCTGTATCCTTTTAAGAAAGTCATTCAGGAAGGGTTGAGCGGTATTATGGTAGGGCATCTGGAAGTTCCCGCTTTTGAGGCGCAAAGCGGATTGCCGTCTTCTCTTTCCCGTAATGTGGTTTATGACTTGCTGACACGCGAGTTGAAGTTTCGGGGACTTATCTTTACGGATGCCTTGGCGATGAAAGGGGTGTCGAATAATGGGTCGCTCTGTTTGAAAGCGTTGAAAGCGGGCAATGATTTGCTGCTCGTTCCACGGCGTATCAAGGAAGAAGTGGATGCCGTATTGGCTGCCGTAAAACGTGGCGAGCTGACGGAACAGGTGGTAGAGGAGAAGTGCAGGAAGGTGTTGACTTATAAATATGCTTTGGGGCTGAATAAGAAGCCGATGATTCGCCTTTCCGGTTTGGGAACCCGGATTAATACGCCTTATACACGTGATTTGATTCGCCGTCTGAACATGGCTGCCATTACCGTGCTGGGTAATGCAACGGAAGTGCTGCCGCTGGACCCGTCGATAAAGGATGTTGCCGTACTGAATGTAGGTGCGGCTGCGGAGATACGGCCTTTCATCAAACAGCTGTCCGGATATACGCGTCCGGTAGAGTTCCAATTGGGGAAAGACCTGCCGGCAGCGGGGCGTAAGGCTTTGAGGGATAAGCTGTCAAAATATAAACGTATTCTGGTATGCGTCACCGAGCATCGTTTGGCCGCTTATCAGTCTTTCTTTGCGGAGTTTGCCCCGGATGTCCCGGTGGTGTACGTGTTCTTCATTCCCGCTAAGCAACTGTTGCAGATACATCGGGGCATATCGGCCGCCGGAGCGGTGGTATTGGCTCATTCTTCGGATGAGGATGTGCAGCGGCAGGTAGCCGGGATACTCTATGCGGACGCTGTGGCTGACGGCAGGCTTTCGGCAAGTATCGGCGGTTTGTTTGCTACCGGAGAGGGGGTAGACCTGAACCCGCAGACAGAGCCGCATTTCGTACCCGAAGAGCATGGGCTGGATTCACGCTTGCTGGCGCGGATTGATACGCTGGCGCGCGAAGGTATACGGGAAGGCGCCTATCCGGGATGTCAGGTAGTGATTTTGAAGGATGGGAAAGAGATGTATAATAAGGCTTTCGGCACTTATACATGGAATACGGCTAAGAATAAAGCCGCTGTTCCGGTGACGCCGGCATCCGTATATGATATTGCGTCTTTGACGAAGACCACGGCTACCTTATTGGCCGTAATGAAGCTGTATGATAAAGGACGCTTGAACCTGACAGACCGTGTGGCTGATTATCTTCCATACTTGCAAGATACGGATAAACGTAATATCACTGTCAGGGAATTGTTGTTCCATCAGTCGGGGTTACCTTCCACTTTGTTGTTCTATCTGGAGGCCGTCGACAAGGACAGTTATGATGGTACATTGTTCAAGGCAAGGGCGGATGCGCAGCATCCTACCCGTATCGGGCGGCAGACATGGGCTAATCCGAAGTTCCGTTTCCGTCCGGGACTGACTTCGAAAGTACGTACAGCCGAATGTACGTTGCAGGTTTGTGACAGCCTCTGGCTGAACAAGTCTTTCAAAAAAGAGTATCTTCAAAAAATCGCGGATACCCCTCTGAAGGATAAACGGTATCGTTATAGCTGCGTGGGCTTTATTCTGTTGCAGCAACTGGTTGAGGCGCGTGCGGGAATGCCTATGGATGAGTTTCTGGCTCAGGAGTTTTATACTCCGATGGGGTTGAAGCGCACCGGGTATCTTCCGTTACGGTTCTTACCTGAAGAGGAGATTGTTCCTTCGTCCGTTGACCCTTTCCTGAGGAAAACGACTCTGCAAGGATTCGTGCATGATGAGTCTGCCGCTTTTCAGGGTGGTGTTTCCGGCAACGCGGGATTATTCTCTACGGCTGGGGAAGTGGCACGGATTTATCAAATGTTGCTGAACGGCGGTGAACTGGATGGAAAACGCTATTTGAGTAAGGAAACTTGCAGGCTCTTTACCACTACGGTTGCCAGAAGCTGTCGCCGCGGCCTGGGATTCGATAAGCCGGATATGCAGAACCCTGCAAAAAGTCCTTGCGCACCTTCCGCCCCGGCATCGGTGTACGGGCATACGGGTTTTACCGGTACTTGCGCATGGGTGGACCCGGATAATGGCTTGGTTTATGTTTTTCTCAGCAACCGTATTTATCCGGACGTATGGAACTCGAAGCTGCTAAAGCTGGATATTAGGGGGAGAATACAGGAAGCGATGTATCGGGCGGTGTTGAAGTAAGGTATCACGTCCGAATAAAAAATAGAGGAGAGGCTGGCTGACTTTGGATTGTCAGGCAGCCTCTCCTTTTTTTGAAACAATTAATTTATTCTGTTAAGCTTTAGGTGTGTATGTTAGAATGCGATACCGATACGTAAGCCTAAGTTATTCACACCGTCTACACTGTAAGTGAAGAGGTCGCCTTTGTTGGTGCCGTAGCTATAATAGGCCGCGAAGTGCAGACCCGGACCGTAAGCCCACGGATAGACGTTGAAGCCGATTTCGGGGGATACATAGAAGCCCCATGTATCTTTGTTGGTTTCGAACGCGTTGAAAGTGGACTTCAACTGCGCATATTGTGCGCCGAGTTTGACGCCTACATACGGCTGGAATGCACCGCCGCGGTTCCATGCGTAACGCGTGGCAAGACCGAAAGGCAACTGGAATACGGTGTGCTGCTGGTCGGTGTTCAAGCTACCGCTTTCGCCAACCGGCAAGGTCTGACGGCTGAAATATTCATGATTGCTATGATAAGCAAGGAAGCCTCCTAAAGCAAAATTGGACGTCAGGAAGTAACCGCCTTCAAAGTTCATACCCCATCCGCTGGCTTTATCGGCGAAGTGGTTGCTTAAGGGGAAGTTGAACTGCCAATCGATGTTGGCGTAACCGTTATCGGTCATCTGTGCCTTTGCCGGCATGGCGAAGACAAGGGCGAGGGCTGCAATGGCGAATGCCCTCAAAGATATATATTTCAATGTTTTCATACTTGTTCTTGTTTTATAAATTCAACAATAGCTTGCTATCGGGATAGAAGAAGCTGGCTGCTTATCTCGGTTGAGCACTCATTCTGTTCAGATAGGCAGATTGTGTAAAGGATTGGTTTACGCCTTCTACGGCCATCTTGGTGTTGAAAGAAGTCGAACCGCTCAATAATCCGCTCATGTAGCTGGTCCACAGAACAGGGAGTTTCTCTTTCTCGCCTTGAGGAGCGTCGAGGTTCAGCAATTCGGTGATGAAGGAACCGGTACTATAAGCATAGTTTACGGCATACGGATAGTACCATCCGCCCCAGTTACCCCAGTAAGGAGCGTCCCAATAGCCCGGATAGTTCCACCACCATTCGGGGCGTCCGTAGTCTGTAAAGTAGTAAGTGCTCTTTACGTAGCTGACTTGCAAACCGAGGTCGGCGTCTTCACGGTTGTCCACACGGAGATAACCGCGGTTGTTCATATTGGTAACGTATGCGCTGAGGATTTCCTGCGCGCTTTCGTCTTTCCAATATTCGGCGTCTTTACTGTTGCCGATAACAAGGATGCTATCCGGTAAGTAGTAAGTTTCGAAAGCTTTGAAGTCTGCTTTCGTGTCATAATTGGTATAAACCAGATACTTGCTGTCCAGCTTATCCATGTCGGGGTCTTTTTCGCAAGAAACAAATGCTATTGCGAAGACCGCTAATAATAAGGGAATAAATTTCTTCATACTTCTATAATTGTTTAGGTTAAATATAAATTCCTGCCCTATTGGTACCTTAGGCTTTTGGAGAAAGAACAAGATAAAAAATAAAAGGTTCAAAAATAAATGTGTTAAATGTGCGGCGAACGATAAAGAAATAGGGTGATGAATGTATGGTAAATACATCATCACCCTATTGTATGCAGGCTTATCGCAACTATTTTACAATCTGATAAATACTTTCTAATTCTTCTGCGGAGAAAGCCGTGTTTTCCATCGCTCTCAGATTATCTGCCAATTGTCCGACGGAACTTGCCCCGATAATGACCGAGGTCACCAAGTCGTCTTTCAGTATCCATGCGAGCGCCATCTCGGCAAGGGTTTGGCCGCGACGGATAGCGAGTGCATTCAGTGCTTGGATTTTGCTCAAGACTTCCTCTGTCAGCGCTTCTTTTTTAAGGAAGCCGCCTTTGGCGATGCGCGAGTTTTCTGGAATACCGTTCAGGTAGCGGTCTGTAAGCAAGCCTTGTGCCAGAGGAGAGAAGGCGATGAAACCGGTACCGTTCTCTTTGGCTTGTAGCAGGATGCCTTCTTCTTCCGGCTCGCGGTTGAACAGGTTGTATCTGCCTTGGTAGAGGAGACAGTGAACATCTCTCTCTTCCAGATATTTATAAGCTAATTCTGCTTTGTCTTTAGGGTATTTGGAGATACCGATGTAGAGTGCTTTCCCTTGCCGTACAATATCAACCAGTGTTTGAAGTGTTTCTTCGAGAGGGGTATTGGGGTCGTAGCGATGGGCATAGAAGATATCTACATAATCCAAATTCATTCGCTTCAGGCTTTGGTTGAGGCTGCTCATTAAAGACTTTCGGGAACCCCAGTCACCGTAAGGTCCTGCCCACATTTCATGTCCAGCTTTGGTGGAAATGAATAACTCGTCCCGGTAGGGCATAAATGATTTCTTCATGATCATGCCGAATGTTTCCTCTGCGGAGCCATAGGAAGGGCCATAGTTATTGGCAAGGTCAAAGTGGGTGATACCTTTGTCGAATGCGTAATGCGCCATTGACAGAGAGTTGGCAAATGTATTGATATCGCCGAAGTTGTGCCATAACCCTAAAGAAATTTCAGGCAGCAGGATACCGCTCTTACCGCAACGGCGGTATTTCATACCGTTATCGTATCTGTCGGGGGCCGGGGAATAGGTGGGATTTATCATATCTGTTGGTTTTAGTAAAAGTGTTAGTACTTGATTAGTAGTTGTTGTAAAATAATTCTATATTCATTGGGAGTATTACCCTTTTTCTTTTTAAACGTCCGGATAAAATTAGATAAGTTATTGAAACCGCATGAATAACAAATCTCTGCTACTGTGTGAGAAGTCTCGGTCAGCATTTGACAGGCATGCGCTATTCGTAAGTTAGTCACATATTCTATAAAAGTGAAGTTCGTTTTTTTCTTGAAGAAATGGCTAAATGCAGATTCTGACATATTGACCAAATCTGCTGCTTCTTTTAATTTAATGGGTTCTTGGTAGTTTAATTCTATATATTTACAGACTTTGGCTATCCTTCTGCTTTTTGATGTACGAACTGTATCTAGGGTGTTGTAGAGATTGTCTACTAATGTATGATACTCTGATGTAGATAATTCGTGCAGAATAGAAAAGAATTCCAATACAGTGTGGAAGCCTTGCATACGTGTCAACAGGAGGATTCTCTCTTTCATTCTGAGCATCGTTTCTTCAGAGAAGGAAATTCCTTTTTGTGCATTGTGCAAGAGTTGCTTTATTGTACTGAATAATCGTTTGTTTAAAATAGGGAAGTTCAATAGATTCTCTGAAAATTGAATTGTTACTACATGATTGCCTTCTATAATTTCTCCTTTCCAAGCGTGAGGGAGTCCTGGACCAATCATTATTAAATCCAACTCACCGAATTTTTCTATGGAATCACCGATAATTCTTTCTCCATATGTATTTAATACCAGATTTAGTTCAAAATCGGAATGATAATGTATAGGATAGTCGAATTTAGCATCAGGATGATTCAAAACAATGAATAAATCATCATTAGAGATAGGTGTTATTTCTTTTTGAATGTCTTTCATTGGTACAAGCCTATTTTGTGCACAAAGCTACAAATAATTATGAAAAAGCAGTGAAGTATTCAAAAAAGTATAATCATTAAACAATATACTATCAGAATGTTATAGTGTCATACTCTACCTTTGCAAAATAAATTATATCCTTTAAATTAATGTTGAAATATCATGGAGGCATTTTCTATCGGAACTATTGATATTGTTATTGTAGCAGTCTACCTTCTGTTTATAATATGGTGGGGAATAAAGAATGGAAAGAGTACAGATGCACAGTCTTATTTTTTGGCTGGACGCTCGATGCCTTGGTGGGTGGTTGGACTTTCGTTATTTGCAGCCAGTATATCCAGTACAACATTAATTGGACAGTCTGGAGATGCTTACCACACAGGACTGGCTGTTTTCAATTATAACTTGACAGGCATTATAGTTATGGTCTTTTTTGCAGTCTTCCTCCTCCCTTTATATATAAGATCAAAGGTATTTACTATTCCTGAGTTTTTAGAAAGGCGATTTGATAAACGTTCCCGATATTACTTTTCTGCTATTTGTATTGTAGGTAATATATTTCTTGATGCAGCCGGAGCTCTTTATGCTGCTGCATTGATTATTAAATTAGTATTGCCGGAAGTGGATCTGCGTCTGATTATTGTAGTCTTTGCTATTATAGCAGCTTCATATACTATTCCAGGAGGACTATCTTCTACTATTAATGCAGAACTCATTCAGGCTGTCGTTTTGATTTTGGGTTCAGTATTACTTACTTATTTTTGCTTTTCGCAAGGTGGTGATTATTTCTTTAATCTTTGGGCAAATGATGATATTTTAGTAAAATTAATTCGCCCGTTATCAGACAATGCAACTCCTTGGTTAGGCTTGATTGTAGGAATGCCTGTATTGGGTATCTATTTTTGGGCAAATAATCAGACTCTGGTACAACGTGTTTTAAGTGCAAAAACTATTGATGAGGGAAGAAAAGGAGTAATTTTCACGGGCTTTCTGACAATGAGTACGTTGTTTATTATTGCTGTTCCGGGATTGATAGCCCGTAATTTATTTCCTGGACTGGAGAAACCGGATATGGTATATCCTAATATGGTAATGCAATTGATGCCGGTAGGGTTATTAGGTGTAATGTTAGCTGCATTGTTGTCTGCTTTAACTTCTACAATCAGTGCGATCTTAAATTCAACTTCTACGTTGTTTACAATGGACTTTTATGCACAAATTACTAAAGAGGTAGACGCTAAGAAATTGGTATTAGTAGGAAAAATAGCTTCTTGTATAATTATTATACTTGCGGCACTGTGGGCTCCTCAGATAGGAAAGTTTGGGTCACTTTTGAAATACTATCAAGAAATGCTTTCTTATATTGCTCCACCTATTGTAGCGGCTTTTTTACTTGGAATTTTTAATAAAAGGGTGAATGGAAGTGGGGCTTTTATAGGATTAATTTCAGGTTTTTTGATAGCTCTTCTTTTGTTGTTTTATAAGAATGCAATATTTGGAGATTTACATTTCTTGTTAATGGTGCCTTTTTTACTGATATTCAGTATGGTGGTAATTTATGTAGCTAGTTTGTTTTTTGGAGTTCCGAAGATGCAGGCGTTAATCGATACCACTTTTTCTTTTATAGATTTAAAAGAAGAATATGTGAACTTAAGAAGAACAGCTTGGTATAAGAATTATCAGATATGGGCTGCTATTTTACTTGTGTTGAGTGCTTTTATTTGGATCATTTTTTAATAGAACTATGAAGATGTATGAAACTGAAGAAATTTGAAGGGAATCCTATCTTGGCTCCATTTCCAGGTAATGAATGGGAATCACTGGTAACTTGTAATCCTGGAGTTTATTATGATCATGGAACATTTTACATGTTATACCGTGCGGCAGGGAATGATACTGAACATGTTATTCGTTTAGGACTGGCTACTAGTAAAGATGGATTCCATTTTGAGAGACAGTCTGATAAACCAGTATTTGCACCTAGTTTGGATGGTCCGGATGCCGGTTGTGTGGAAGATCCTCGTATTGTGAAGTTTGATAATGAATATTACATAACCTATGCATATCGTCCGGTACCCCCCGGACAATATTGGAAATTTGCTCATGATGAGGTTTCTGTCCCTGCATGTGGGAGATATGCACCAGCTGCTATCGTTAAAAATTTAGGGAACACAGGGCTGGCTGTTACTAAAGATTTTAAAGACTTTCGTCGTTTAGGACGTTTGACTTCTCCTGTATTGGATGATCGTGATGTTATTCTGTTTCCAGAAAAGATAAATGAGCAATTTGTTATGCTGCATCGCCCTAAACAATATATCGGTAAAGAATATGGAGTAGATTATCCTTCAATTTGGGTGAAGTTCTCTGATGATATCTTAAACTGGGAGAATAAAAAAAGTTATCTCCTCTTATCAGGTCAAGAAGGTACTTGGGAGGAAAAGATAGGAGGTAGTACGCCGCCTTTGAAAACAGAAAAAGGTTGGTTGGTTCTTTATCATGGCGTAGAACACGGTGGAAGAGGGTATTATAGAGTCGGAGCAATGTTACTTGATTTGAATAATCCATTGAAAATCATATCTAAGACAAAGCGTTTTATTTTAGAACCGGAAATGGTATTTGAAACCCAAGGATATTATAATGGTTGTGTATTTCCGACAGGTAATGTTATTGTAAATGATACACTTTTTGTATATTATGGCGGGGCGGATAAGTATGTTTGTGTGGCTACTTGCTCAATCTCTGAGTTACTTTCATTTTTGTTGACTGAGTGTAAGTTATGATTATTAATAGATTAAAAAAAGATACTATGAATATAAGGCAAATTATATTGACCATAGCGTTTTTAATGGTGTGTATCGCTTGCGAAAATAGGAGAAGTGATGTCCAGATAACAATATTACCAGAGGTAGTTAGTACTGGATTTATAGGTAATGGCGCTGAATGGGACCCGTATGACGAGGCGGAAGCTTGGGGTAGTACCATTTCGGATGAAGACTGGAATAAACTTTTTTCCAGGCTTGATTATATGAAGCCCCAATATATTCGTTGCATGATTAATAGCCCTTATCGTTATTATAATGTTGAAACTGGCAAGTATGATAAAAATAGAAATATAGAATCTATTTCACGGTTGTTAAAGTATTGTACAGAACATGATATAACGGTTATTTATGGCGAGTATAATCCGCCTACTTGGGATATGAAACAAGATCAAGAGTGGATTGATATGTCTGTTGATTATTTGAATTATCTTGTTACCGATTTAGGATTTTCATGTATAAAACATTTTGTCATATTTAACGAACCAGATGGAATTTGGGCATCTACTAATGGCGATTATGAATTATGGAAGAATGTCTTATTCCGTTTTCATGAGAAAATGAAAACATATCCGGGATTATTGGAGAAAGTGTCTTTTGCGGGGCCTGATGTTGTGGTAAATTATAAGAATCCTGTATCACCTTATGATGCCGAGGGTTGGGTAAAACAGACAGTTTCGGATGTAGATAGTCTAATCGGTATATATGATATTCATGCCTATCCAGGACAAGGACAAGTACGTGCCGGTGAATATAAGGAGATATTAGCTAAATATAAACGGCACATTCCAAAAGGAAAGAAGATTTTATTAGGTGAAGCTGGGTATAAATATTGGAATCCGGCAGATAGCATATTGGGTGCGGAGTATCGTCATAGGGTGGAGAATCATCCTTTCACAAAAGGGTCAGACTGTAATATGTTTGTTTATGATTATTTTTATGGATTGGATATGCCGCTTCTTGCTATGGAAGTTATGAATAGTGGATATGCCGGAGTAGCTGCTTGGATGTTAGATGATGCCATGCATAGTAAAAACGATTCTGGGAAAACTGAAGATATTAAAATATGGGGAATGTGGAATATACTTGGTGAAGAGGTGTTTAGTAAGCCAGATGAAGAGAATATACGACCTTGGTATTATACTTGGGCCTTGATGTGCCGATATTTTCCAGCAGGAAGCGAAATTCTGAAAACATCATTATCAGATATTGCACAGGGCATTTATGCTGTTGCAGGCAGGTATAAGGGGTTGTTTACTATAGCTCTGGTAAATGTTGGAAATGAAGATAAAGAAGTGGTGCTAAATATTCCTAAGGATTTGAATGGTGTTCAACTCTTTAAATATGAAGAACAAAACATGCCTGCTAATCAATATGGTTTTCCTATACCGGTAGAACAGAAGCTCGATTTATCTAAGTATTTTTCTATTAAGATAAAAGCGCAGAGTTTTGTTCTTCTGACTCAATTACAGGAATAAGAAGATTAAAGTAATCTTTTATAATATTTAGAGATTAAAATAAAAACACATAAAAAAGTTTATCACAGTAAGGTTACTTTGCTGTGATAAACTAAATAATCTATTTTTGTTCAACGGAAACGGGTTACAAGCTTTCTTAAACAAACAAAATTACGGATCAAATACTATGGAAAATCAGAATTACATAATGCGGGAAATCACCCCTCTATCTGAACGTGACTGTTTTTATATTGCTGATCGTCGGAAAACAGAGTTTACTTATCCGATTCATTGTCATGCAGAATACGAATTAAATTTTACTGAACATGCCTCTGGTGTACGTCGTGTTGTTGGTGATTCTACTGAAATTATAGGTGATTATGATTTGGTGTTGATTACAGGGAAAGAGTTAGAACATGTATGGGAACAACATGAATGTACTTCTAAAGAGATTCGTGAAATAACAATTCAATTTTCATCTAATCTGTTCTTTAAAGATTTTATTAATAAAAGTCAGTTTGATAGTATTCGCCGAATGTTGGAGCGTGCACAATGCGGTCTTTCTTTTCCTATGCAAGCTATTATGAAAGTATATAACTGGTTAGATAAACTGGCTTCTGAAGAACAAGGATTTTATGCTGTAATGAATTTTTTACGTATTCTCTATGAGCTTTCTTTGTATGAAGATGCTAAAGTTTTATCAAGTTCTTCGTTTGCCAAAATTGAAACATTTGCTGATAGTAGGCGCGTGCAAAGAGTACAAAAATATGTTGCAGAACACTATCAAGAGAATATCCGTTTAAATACTTTAGCAGATATGGTTGGTATGACTCCAGTAGCTTTTAGTCGTTTCTTTCGTTTACGTACGGGGAAAACACTTTCTGATTATATTATTGATATCCGTATTGGATTTGCTTCTCGTTTATTAGTAGATTCGGTAATGTCTATCGCTGAAATTTGTTATGAATGCGGCTTCAATAATCTTTCTAATTTTAATAGGATGTTTAAGCGTAAGAAAGGATGTGCTCCAAAAGAATTTAGAGAAAACTATAGAAAGAAAAAACTTGTAGTATAAGGCTATCCTGTAATAAAAACATTGGAAATTGTATGTTCATTAAATAACTATCCTATACTCTATTTGTTTTTAAGCATAGATTATATTGTTGATTGTCATCGTATTATATTGATAATGAAGGCGTCTGTGATAAAAATAAATTGTATATGCTTTTGATAAAATAGTATCAAAGACTCTGCTGCAATCCCCCTATATTTGCAATATCACTTTTTAACACTAATCTAATTGGTTATGAAACAAAGTAAGAGTCTTTTTTTTGTTGTGATTCTATTGGTTCTAATGGGTTGCACTGGAATGAAAAAGAATGGATACGTTCCGGTAAATAAGAATGCAATTCCTGAAGCTGTTCAATTATTGGATTTTTTGTATTCAATACAAGGTAAGTATACGTTGACTGGAATGCATAATTTTGCGAGTGATATAAATCGCTATGATCAGGTTGTGGATTCTCTAACAGGGAAAACGCCTGTTGTATGGGGCTCTGACTTTAGTTTCAATGCATTGGGAAACAATCAATGCGAGTTTCGCCATTGCGGGCCGTTGAATTTAACAGTTCCCGGCAATAAGGGGATATCCTGTGGAGAGCTTAGCTTATCTCCAATTCAGCAACGACAATTAATAATTGATACTGCTATAAAGAGACACTCGGAAGGACGTATTATAACATTGATGTGGCATTGCTGTTGGCCAACTAATGGCGATGATTGTAATGGTGATGATATTTGGCGCTGGGCTGATAATCTTCCAAGTCAGCAAGAATGGGATGAGTTGACAACTGATGGTACAGCACTTAATGGTATTTGGAAAAAACAGATGGACGGAATTGCTATGTGTCTGAGAGAACTTCAAAATGCAGGTGTTCCAGTACTGTGGAGACCTTTTCATGAGATGAATGGAGTTTGGTTTTGGTGGTGCAATAAACCAGGTGAAAATGGATTTAAGAAGTTATGGATAGCGATGTATGACTATTTTACAAATTATCATAAATTAAATAATTTGCTTTGGGTGTGGGATGCTAATGCTCCACGTAATAATCCGGGTGATGAGGCCGGTCCATATGCTGATTATTACCCAGGGTCAGAGTATGTAGACGTATTGGCTGCTGATGTTTATCATAGTGATTGGAAACAATCACATCATGATGAACTCTTAGAATTGGGTAAGGGTAAAATTATTTCTTTAGGTGAGGTGGGTAATCTACCTTCGGTAGAAGTATATGAGAGGCAACCAAAATGGTCATGGTTTATGCCTTGGGGGTATTTTATTCAAAATAAGGAGAATATAAAAATAGCAAAAGATATCTATAATCATCCGCATAGTATCAATTTGGATATGATAGACTTTACCGATAGGATATATAAGTTAAAAAAGTAACTACTTTTTTACATGAAGTTTATACATATAAAGATATTGTTTTTAGTTTTTGTCTTTTTCCTCTTTGGAGAATTAAAATGTCAAGAATACCCTGTTCATACTATAACAAATGGAATAGTAACTGCTCAAATATATTTGCCTGATCAAGATAAAGGTTTTTATAGGGCTACACGGTTTGATTGGTCAGGAATTATTGGCAGTTTGATTTATCAAGGTATAGATTATTTTGGGCAATGGTATTCAAAACATAATCCAAGAGTGAATGATGCGATATCTGGTCCTGTTGAAGAGTTTAATGAAATAGGATATGAATGTATTGAGGATGAAGATGAGTTTTTAAAAATAGGAATAGGTGGTCTTCGTAAATCTAATAATGAGCAATATGATAGATTTAAACTTTATGAGATTATTAATCCTGGAGAATGGATTGTAGAACGAACAGGCCGTAAAGTAATATTTAGACATTTGATTAAGGATGTTTCAGGCTATTCTTATTGTTATACAAAATGTGTAGAACTAACAGTTGGTATACCTGAATTACTTATAACACATACATTGAAGAATACAGGAAGAAAAGTCATTAAGACCAAAGTTTATAATCATAATTTTTTGACTATAGGACATTTGTTTACTGACTCCAATGTAGTGGTAACATTTCCGGAGAACATTGTTAAGAGTATCTCAGATAATAAAAATAGAATTTTGAATATTGATAAAAATAGAGTTGGATTTACAAGAGCAATTTTTCCTAATGAAAGTGTGATGGTAATGAATATTAATGATAATCCTGTCGCGGGTAGTATTATTGTTGAGAATGAAAAGTTGAAAGCTGGAGTAGAGATTACCTCAGATGCTAGATATTCTACAATCCATTTTTGGGCATCGGAGAGAACGTGCTGCCCAGAACCTTATATTAATATTGAACTGTTTCCTCGGCAGGAGATTGACTGGAGTTTTAAATATGTTTTTTATGTAAAATAAAATACTCTCTTGCAAGATTTGAATTATATAACATGATATCGTTAACATATAAATAGACATGCCTATGGAAAATAAATAATGGATAGAGTGAAGTACACTTAATATATAAATTATAATCATTAAAAAACAACCTAAAAAATGAAAAACATGCAAAATCATTATGTAAATGGAATAGATGCAAGGTCTTTGATGGCAAAGATACCTTTGTTTATGAAATTATGCTCTTTTTTGTTATTGATTAATGTAAGTGTTGCTTTTGCTAGTGCTTCCAATAGTAGGATAAGTCTTTCTTCTGAAAGTATTATGCAATCTGGTATCACTGTTACGGGGACAGTGGTTGATACGGAAGGTTTAACAATGCCGGGTGTGAATATTATTGTTAAAGGGACTACTACTGGAGTTATTACTGATATTGATGGCAATTTTAGAATTTCTGTTCCAGATAAGAACTCTGTTCTAGTCTTCTCATTCGTTGGATATACTGCTCAAGATATTGTAGTTGGTAATCAAACAAATATTAAAGTTACTTTACAAGCTGATGCATTGGAATTGGAAGATGTTGTTGTGGTAGGGTATGGTGTCCAAAAGAAAAAGTTGGTGACGGGTGCTACTTCACAAGTGAAAGGTGAAGATATTACTAAATTAAATACTGTAAATGCTTTAGGCGCATTAGCCAGCCAAACTCCAGGTGTGAATATAACCTCCGTATCCGGAATGCCTGGTGAGGGTTTTAAGGTTGCTGTTCGCGGTCTTGGTACAGTAGGTAATTCAGAACCGTTATATATCATAGATGGTGTTACAGGTGGTGATATCAACTCTTTGAATCCGGCAGATATCGAATCAATTGATATTTTGAAAGATGCGGCATCTGCTGCTATTTATGGTGCTCGTGCTGCAAATGGTGTTGTTTTAGTTACAACGAAGCAAGGGCGTACAGGCAAGTTGGATATAACATTAGATACTTATGTTGGATGGCAAAATGTATATAAAAAGCCGGAACTATTGAACGCACAACAGTATGTTGAAATTATGAATGAGGCATATGCTTATGATAATAAAACATTAGATTGGGCTAATCTTGTTCCTGATTGGGATCGAATTCAGAATGGCTGGGAAGGTCCTCAGTGGTTTGAGAGTGCATTAAATAAGAATGCCTTAATTAGAAATCATTCATTAAATATAAGTGGTGGTAGTGAACGTTCTGTTTTTTCAATGGGTATATCGAATACGAGTCAGGAAGGTACTATTGGTAAGCCTGTTGCTCCGGTTTATGAAAGAACGACAGTTCGCATTAACTCAGAACATACCCTATATAAACACAATGATTTGGATATATTGAAGTTTGGAGAAAATATTAATTTCCATGCCGGTAGTAAAAATGGTATTGCCATTGGCAATATGGATTCTAATAGCATTTATAGATTATTAAATACCTATCCTGTTTTTGATATTTATGATGCTGCTGGTAATTACACAACTGCTATTCCTCTTAATAGTAGTAGAGCTAATCCTATTGGAATGATGGATTATGAACATGGGCAAAATGAAACAAAGACTTATGGTCTTCATGCAAATGCTTATCTTGTGCTACAACCAATTAAAAATTTAAAGTTCAGGAGTAGTTTTGGGGTACGTTATTTACAAAATAATTATAGAAAATTTGCTCCTGTATATAATCTTTCAAGTGATAACTTTAGGAATGAGAATGAAGTGCAGCAGCAGATGACAACAAGAATGAATTGGATGATTGAAAATACCATTAATTATACATTTTCGGCTGGACGAAATAATTTTGATATCTTACTGGGGCAATCTGTTGAAAATAACGGTTTAGGCATGAGTATGAACGGCTCAAATAAGAATTCTTTGTTTAATGATTTTGAGCATGCTTATTTAGATAACACCAAGGTAATTCTTGCTGGTTCGACAACTCTTGGTGGTGCGCCTATTACTCCTCATAAAATGGCATCATTTTTTGGTCGCGTGAATTATGATTATAATGAAAAGTACATGTTGACTTTTGTAATGAGAGCTGATGGTTCGTCAAATTTTAAGCGTGGAAAGCGTTGGGGATATTTCCCATCAGTGTCAGCAGGCTGGGTGTTAACCAATGAATCTTTTATGGAAGGTATAACTTCTTTTATGGATTTCTTTAAATTGAGAGCAAGTTGGGGACAAAATGGAAATCAGTCCATTGATGGTTTCCAGTATTTATCCACTATTGATTTTAATGCTCGTTATTTCTTTGGTACTGACAAAGGGGCTATTACTACAGGAGCTTATCCTGATATTCTTGCCAATGAGGATGTGACTTGGGAAACTTCTGAACAGATAAATGTAGGTTTTGATGCTCGTTTCTTGAGAAGTCGTTTAGGTGTAACATTTGATTATTATGTAAAGAATACCAAAGATTGGTTGTTAAAAGCTCCTGCATTAACAAGTTATGGAGCAGGTGCACCTTATATTAATGGTGGCGATGTACAAAATAAAGGTATTGAATTGGGATTAACTTGGAGAGATCAAGTAGGTGACTTTTCTTATGGCTTGAGTTATAATATAGCACATAATAAGAATGAAGTGACTAAGATTAATAATAGTGAACAAATTATCTATGGTAGTACAGGTACATTATTTAGAAACAGTGATGAAATGTATCGTGCACAGGTTGGTTATCCTATAGGTTTCTTCTATGGTTATAAAACAGCGGGAGTTTTCCAGAATCAGGCTCAGATTGATGCATACAAAGGTGCTAAATATGATAATGTGCAGCCGGGTGATCTTATTTTTGTGGATACTAATCATGATAATAAGATTGATTCCAAAGACCGTACCATGATAGGCAATCCTTATCCTAAGGTGAATATGGGATTTAATGTCAATATGGAATATAAAGGATTCGATTTGAATATTGCAACAGTTGCTGTTTTAGGAAATCAGATTGCTCAGTCCTATCGGAACTATAAAGATGAACCATTGGATAATTATACAACAGAGATATATGGACGTTGGCATGGTGACGGTACTTCTAATACATTGCCAAGGTTAACGAGTACTTCACATTTAAATTGGCAGAATATTTCTGATATATATATTAAAGATGGTGATTATTTCCGTATTCAAAATCTTGCTATTGGATATGATTTTAAGAAATTATTCCCACAAATGTTTCTTGAAAAGGCGCGTTTGTATTTTGCAGTGCAAAACCTCTTGACAATTACTGGCTATTCAGGCATGGATCCTGAAGTCGGTTATGGCGATGGAAAGAGCTGGGCATCAGGTATTGATATTGGTTCTTACCCTTCTCCACGTACAATAATCATAGGTTTCAATCTTAAATTTTAATAAGCGATGAAAAAAATACTATTATTATGCATTTCTGTATTTATGTTTATGGGTTGCGAGAGCTTCTTGGATACAGATAATTTGACGAAAAAAGATTCTTCAAGCTTTCCTAAGACCGAAGCTGATGTTAATATGTTAATAGCAGCGACATATCAGACTATCGTTCAAATAGCACCATTAAATAATCCCTTTTTTATGAGTGATTTGGCTTCTGATGATCGTTTTGGCGGAGCTGGGCAGAGTGATAGGGACAATCGAGCTATCGGGCGTTTGAAACGTAATGGTGAAGATCAATATAAGAATCCTTGGCAGCAGATGTATTCTGCCATCTTTAGAGTAAACACAATTCTGAATAGTATGGATATGGTTGCTTGGAGCAGTGAAGTTAATAGAGAGGCTGTTGAAGGAGAAAGCTTATTTTTGAGAGCTTATGCTTATATGAATCTTTGCCGTACTTATGGAACGGTTCCTTTAGTACTGACAACAGAACAAGTGAATTTGCCTCGTGCAACTCCCGAAGAACTTTGGGGGCAGATAGCCTCAGATTTTAAGGCTGCCATTGAGAAAATACCTGCTATAAAATTTCAAGCCATGGATAAGTCTCGTTTAGGTCATGCTACGAAGTGGGCTGCAGAATCTATGATGGCAAGAGCCTGGTTGTTTTATACAGGTTATTATGAGGAAGAGAATATGCCGCTCGCCGATGGAGGGAGTATTTCCAAAGAACAGGTAATTGATTGGCTTAAGGATGTTGTAACTAATAGTGGGCATGGACTTTTACCTAATTTTTGGTCATTGTGGCCTTATAGTAATGAGGAAACTTCCAAAGACTATAAATATATGAAAAAAATTAAGGCTGATTACGCCCAAAAATATGGTGATATTACTTGGATTAAAGAAGAGGGAGCTAATTATGAAAATATATTCAGCTACAAATATTCATCGTTAGCTGATACTTATGGTGAAAATCATGCAAATCAGCTTGTATTGTATAGCTCTATCCGTGGTTGGGGGGTAGCTGATGCGGGTGCCGAGATGTTTCCTTTAGGTTTAGGATGGGGAGGTGGAACCGTCAATCCTCAATTGTGGGATGAATGGGAGGCAAATGAGCCTAATGACCTTCGTCGACAAGCTTCTATTATGGATGTGAGAGATCCGAATGAGATGGATAAATATACTTGGGGAGGAGATGGCCAAATGGAAGAGACTGGTTATTGGAATAAGAAGTACATTGCAATGAATGCTAAAAGAGAAAACGATGAAGGTGGTATCGATTATGTAAATTATAGTTGTATTCTGTTTAATGCTCCGGATGATTATAGAAAGAATAATACTCAGGATACATATATTATGCGTTTCTCAGATGTGCTTTTGATGTTGGCTGAGCTAACTAAAGATGTTTCCTATATTAATCAAGTAAGAGATAGAGTGGGATTACCGGCATTAGGAGCATATACGGAAGAAGCATTACGTAATGAGCGTAGATATGAGCTATGTTTTGAAGGTATTCGTTATTATGATTTGTTACGTTGGCATATAGCTGGTACACAATTAGATAAGAAAAATGGAGTGCCTATTTGTAATGCCGGTGTGTGGACAACAGCCAATATGGGGGATATGCAGAAAAGAATTGAAGAAACAGGTGGATTTTTCCCTATACCTGTTAGTCAGGTGAATCTTTCAGCGGGTGTTTTGGTACAAGACCCTGCATGGGAAGGTGCTGGAGCTATTTATACAGACTAACGAGGCGGGGATTGGCTAAAATAATGTTGAAATCCGTTTTTAGTCAATCCCCTTTTCCAAATAGGGCATAAGTAATCAATTTAATATAAAATGAACATGAAGAATAAAATACTTCTTTTAGTTTGTTTGTTGGGTATGAATGTTCCAATGATTGGACAAACAATTAAAAGCAGCATACATCCTATTCAATACAAGCAATATGATAAGGTAGAAATTGATATTGAAGTTGTGCAGAAGTTTGATAATCCATATATGCAAGAGGAGATTGCATTGGATATGTTGATTACTACCCCTTCCCAAAAAGAACAGATATTACCTTGTTACTTTGTCTCAAAAAAGAGTAATAATCTTTCTTGTTGGAAAGCAAGATATACTCCTCAGGAAAGTGGAATATATCAGTATAAAATTCAACTAATAAAAAGTGGCACAAAGAAAGATACTTCAAAGGTTGAAAGTTTTGAAGTAAATAAGTCTGCTGAGCCCGGCTTTTTGCATACAAAGTCCAGTTGGATATTAGTATTTGACAACGGGCAACCTTTTCGTGGAATAGGGGAAAATATTTGTTGGGAATCAAGAGATAACGATGATTCTAAGTTCTTTAAGAAACTGCATGAAAAGTCAGAACGATATAACTACGATTATTTGTTAACGGAATTTGCGAAGAATGGTGGGAACTTCTTTCGTACATGGATATGTTCATGGAACCTGCCGATTGATTACGAAGGACCATTTAATAATAGTCGGTACACAAAAAGTGATGAATTTTATAACCCGGATGCATTGGCCCGCATGGATTATTTGATAGAGTTGTCGGAAGAACTGAATTTATATATAATGTTAACCTTAGGCCAAGGTGGTTATTTAATCAAAGAACGTGGAGTAGTGAATACTGCTGAAGACTTCTTTGTTGATAAACAAGCACGCGCATGGTATAAAAATCGATTACGTTATATTGTTGCTCGTTGGGGATATAGTACTTCGATTGCAATGTGGGAATTTATTAATGAAGTGGATAACATACAATTCCGTAATAGTAATAATCCAATTGATAGCAAATTTATCGTAGATTGGCATGATGAGATGAGCACTTATATTAAACAGATAGATCCATATCGCCATATTGTTACTACTAGTATTTCTCATAGGGATATTGAAGGGTTAAATTCCATAGAAAATATGGATATTAACCAAAAGCATATATATAATAAAACATCCAGTATACCAACTGAAATAGAACGATATGTTCAGGAATTCGGTAAACCTTATATAATCGGAGAATTTGGCCGGGAATGGGATTGGTCGAAAAATTTTGATGATTTCTCTCATGAGATGGATATTGATTTTAAAAGAGGATTGTGGTATGGTTTGTTTTCCCCGACTCCGGTTACTCCTATGAGTTGGTGGTGGGAATATTTCGATGCTCGTGGTATGACACCTTATTTTCGGGCTGTTAGAGAAATTAGTGATAGAATGCTTGCCGCTGGTAATGGCTCTTTTGAGCCTTTATCTATAGAAGTAGAAAATGTGGATGTTTTTGGAGTAAAGTGCGGTAAGGAAATTTTTGTGTATTTATTTAATCCTGAGCATTCAACTCTGGTTATTGATATTAATATTCCTATTACAGAGCATCAAAAATATAAAGTACAGGCTATGGATCCGACCATGTTGGTTATTAAGGATGCCTTGGAGATTAATAATGCATCTTCCTTTATAACCCTGAAAGGCATAACATTAGGTGCAGAAAAAGAGGTTGTATATATTTTAACCCCTTCGTTAGAATGAATAGATAAGGTTTATGAAATATTTTAATTATTGATATTATGAAGAAAAATTATTTGAAGATTTTGACTATAGGCTCATTGTTGACTTATAGTGTTGGGACGCTGAGCGCGCAGGAGATTGAAGCATGGGTAACCAATGCTGACCGTTCGATGCTTTTCCAGCGACAATCGGAAAAAATAACTTTTGGAAATGAAGAAGGCAAAGGTCTGCCAATTATTATAGATGACCGCCAAGAATTTCAAACGATAGATGGATTTGGATTTGCGTTGACGGAGGGTAGTGCTTTCCATCTTCATCATATGAGTGATTCAGCACGTGAACAAATTTTGAAAGAGATGTTTGGCACTGAGGGAAATCATGTGGGTTTTAGCTATATACGATTAACCTTGGGAGCATCTGATTTAAATAACTTTGTATACTCCTATAATGACCTTCCGGATGGCAAAAAAGATTTGGAAATGAAAAAGTTTGACCTAGGGCATGATTATGATGATATAATCCCTGTCATGAAAGAGATATTGAAAATTGTTCCTGATATCAAAATTATGGCTTCACCCTGGTCTGCTCCTGTATGGATGAAGGAAAGTAAGAATGTACGGGGAGGAGCTCTCAAGAACGAATACTATGATGCCTATGCCCGTTATTTTACAAAATATGTTCAGGCTATGGCGAAAGAGGGTATTAATATTGATGTGGTTACAGTGCAGAATGAGCCTCTCAATTCTCGTAACACTCCAAGTATGCCATGGTTTTGGCAGCAACAGAATGAATTTGTAAGAGAGCATTTGGGTCCGGCTTTTAAAGCGGCTGGTTTAAAAACTAAAATAGTAATCTTTGATCATAACTGTGATAGGCCGGATTATCCGTTAGCTATATTGAGTGATCCTGTTACTTCGAAATATGTAGATGGTTCTGCTTTTCATCATTATCGTGGTTATATGAGTGGTATGAATATAGTACATAGGGCACGTCCTGATAAGAATATCTACTTTACAGAGCAGATGTTGACAGAACGTCCGGGAAGTGAAACTATTAATATTGCCTCTGCAGTCAAACGTTTGATTGTGAATGTAACTCGTAATTGGAGTAAAAATTCTATTTTATGGAACTATGCAGCGGACCCGCAGTTTGACCCGCATACAGATAATGGAGGGTGCTCAATGTGTCAGGGAGCAATTACTATTGACGGGGATAAAGTAACCCGTAATATAGCATATTATACCATAGCGCATGCTTCTAAATTTATTCGCCCAGGTTCGGTCCGTATATCGTCTACCGATGCTTTTGATCCGGGAGTGGATATTACGGAAGATGAGGAACGGGCAGAAATTCGTCGTGCTACCGTTGTTGAACATAGCGATGTACTGCCAAATGTTGCGTTTAAAACTCCTGAGGGGAAGATAGTTCTGGTCATAGCTAATGATAGTTGGTCACAGCAAACAGCTAAGATACAGTACAATGGCCGTTTTGCAAATTTACATTTAGCGCCCGGTTCTGTAGGAACATTTATTTGGTAAGGTAAAAAACAAAATTATGGGTATCAATAGAAGAAAATTTCTTAAGAGTGTAGGATTGGGTACTATTATGTTAGGTGCCCAACCTCTCACTGCACTGGCTTCGGAAGCATTGGTCTCTGATAGCTCTTCTCAAGATAGAAAAGATATTACAGATGATGGACCTCAAGTTCAGATCGGTGACCATATTGCTATTGCTGATACAGAGTATGGAAAGGTGAAGGGATATATAATGCGTGGTATTTATACTTTCTTAGGAATTCCTTACGCTGCTGATACCTCTGGCAAAAATCGTTTTATGCCTCCTTGTAAGCATAAGCCGTGGACAGGAGTTAGACCTGCTGTTTTTTATGGAAATACAGCGCCTCAAGATGTATATAGTCGTGCATCCACTTCATATGATATGTTCGTTGATCATTGGAACTATGATGAGATTAGTGAAAATTGTCTTTGCTTAAATATATGGACTCAGGGTATTGCTGACGGAAAAAAGCGCCCGGTGGTGGTTTGGTTACATGGGGGAGGCTTTACACGTGGTAACGGTATTGAACAGGATGGATATAATGGGGAGAATATTACTCGATATGGTGATATTGTTTATTGTTCCATTAATCATCGTTTGGGAGTATTCGGATTTACAGATTTATCAGCTTTTGGAGAAAAATATAAAGACTCTGGTAATGCCGGTTTATTGGATATGGTTGCAGCCATACGGTGGATACATGACAATATTGCTAATTTTGGGGGTGATCCTGATAATGTGACGGTAATTGGACAGTCTGGCGGTGGTGCTAAGGTTTGTCTATTAGCAGCTATGCCCGAAATGCGCGGTTTGATTCATAAGGGTGTGGCATTAAGTGGATCGACCATTAGGGCGAATAAGCCTGAATATTCTCGATTGTTGGGCGAGTATATACTCAGGGAAGCGGGGTTGTCTGCCACAGAAGTAGACAAGCTTCAAGATATGCCGTGGAGAGATTATATGGAATTGGCGTATCGTGCTTCTGCCCGTATGGAGCGAGAAGAAGGAGCTTCTGGTATGGTCAGAGGTAATTTCGGTCCGATTGGAGATGGTGTACATCTCCCTCAAGAGAAGTTTTTCCGTTCTTCATCCTCTTTGGATATTCCTATGATTTTTTGCACAACTTTCCATGAATGGGGAGTAAATCGTGCAGACTCTACTCAGGAAATGATTACCGCTGCACAGGCAATAGAACGATTATCAGAACATTATGGCGAGAAAGCAAAAGATATTTATAACGCTTATTCTCGAAATTTTCCTGAAGCAAAACCTATAGAAGTATTAATCTTAGTACACTCCAATCGTTTATCTGTCATTGAAGCGGCAACAGCTAAAAAGCAGCAGAATGCTCCTGTTTATATGGCATGGTTTGGATTTTGCCCTTCATTATTTGATGGAAGGATGCGTGCGTTTCATTGTTTGGATATTAGTTTTTGGTTCTTGAATACGGACTTGATGGTAACTCATTCCGGTGGTGGTAGTCGTCCACGGAAATTGTCCTATAAAATGGCTGATGCGTTATTGAGTTTTGTTCGGACAGGAAATCCGAACTGTTCCTCTTTGCCGAAATGGCCGGAGTTTACGGTAAAGAACGGAGAAACAATGATATTTAATGATGTATGTGAAGTAAAAAATGATCCGGATAGAGAGGGACGTACTGTTTTGATGAATTATTTTAAAAAATAGGTACCTTTTAGAGTGTAGGATTGGTTTTTAGTTATGATTAAAATTTTAAATGATGAAAGTAAAGGTTTTGTCTATTTTAGTGTTGATATTGGCTCTGTGTATGATAACACAAACCACTATGGCTCAACGGCGGGAAAAAGTTTTTAGTACTGAAGGTTGGTGGAAACCGGCTGAACCACCATTTTCGCCGGTCGTCAATGATGATCATAGTATAACTTTTAGAGTAAAGGCGCCGAATGCGAAAAATGTTCTTTTAATCTTTGATGAATGGGATGTATTGTCAACTCCAATGGAGAAAGATAAACATGGAATATGGACTACTACCATTAAACCGGTATCTCCTCGTTTATATCAATATCTCTTTGAAATTGATGGTGTTCGTACTATTGATTTTGCTAATCCTGTAGTGAAAGCCGGAACCTCGGTTTATGGAAGTGTAGTAGAAGTACATGGCAATCCTGTACGTTATGATGAGTTGCAAAATGTGCAGCATGGGGAAATTCATATTTTGAAGTATATATCTACTCCCTTAAAAAGACCACGTGAAATGTATGTATATGTACCTGCTGAATATAGAAAAACATCTACGCGGGATTTTCCTGTTCTTTATTTGCGCCATGGGGGTGGTGATAATGAAAGTAGCTGGGTAAAAGATGGACGTGCGGCTGTAATTTTAGATAATCTGATTGCCGCAGATAAAGCTAGACCAATGTTAGTTGTAATGTCCAATGGGCTTACAGACGGCTCTTGGGCGGGTGGAAGTACTGTTGAAGGAATGAATACATTAGAAGAAGAACTTTTCACAGATATTATTCCTATGATAGAATGCAATTATAGAGTTGCAAAAAATAAGGAGAGTAGGGCAATAGCCGGACTTTCCATGGGTGGTGGTCAGGCGTACGTACTTGGTTTACGAAATTTGGATAAATTTTCTTATATAGGTCAATTTAGCGCAGGCATAATGGGAGATGGCAAGTTCAGTCATGATAAGTATGTTCCCGGAGTGATGGACCATCCGGAGAATATCAATCAGCAACTTCAATTATTATGGATTAGTTGCGGTACTAAAGATCCGCGTTATGAAGGCCATGTTTCCTTTGTTCAGGATCTTAAGAAGTATGGTGTGAATTGTGAGTTCCATGATGCTGCCTATGGACATGAATGGGAATTTTGGAGAGAACAATTGTATGAATTCTCACAAAGGTTATTCAAAAAATAATAGGGCTAATTGATAACCTCTGCTTATAATATAAAAATGCTGTTATGAGAAAAATAATCTTCTTGATATTATTGGCGAGCTGTTTAGTCTCTTGTATTGGTAAAAAAGAACTAGGAGAGACTTTCATTAAGGTAGAGAATGGATACTTTACAAAAAATGGTATACCTTATTACTATATTGGTGCTAATTACTGGTATGGTGCAATTTTAGGGTCTACAGGAAGAGGTGGAGACCGTGAGCGTCTTGTACGGGAACTTGATCTGATGAAAGAGAATGGAGTGGACAATTTGCGTATTCTTGTAGGAGCGGATGGCGAAGAGGGAATACCTTTTCGGGTAATGCCAACTTTGCAGAAAGAGGCTGGTATATATAATGATACAATTTTTGAAGGATTAGATTTTCTCTTATCAGAAATGGGAAAAAGGGATATGTATGCAGTTCTCTATCTGAATAATAGCTGGGAATGGAGTGGAGGATATAGTAAATATCTGAATTGGACCGGGCATGGTAAGGAACCTATTCCTGGAATTGATGGTTGGGATGCTTTTAATAAATATGTAGCTCAATATGCAGAATGTGGAGAATGTCATTCTTTGTTTCTTAATCACATCAGAACCGTAGTTAGTAGAACAAACCGCTATACTAATAAAAAATATACTGATGATCCTGCCATTATGGCTTGGCAAGTTGGAAATGAACCACGTGCTTTTAGTAGTGAGGGAAAAACAGCTTTTGCTAAATGGCTGAGCAAAGCTACTCGTCTAATTCGTACACTTGATTCTAATCATTTGATAACAATTGGGAGTGAAGGAAAAATGGGCTGTGAAAATGATATGGCTCTGTTTGAAGAAATCCATCATGATGAAAATGTCGATTATCTTACAATGCATATCTGGCCTAAAAATTGGCGTTGGATAAATGCAGATAGTATTCCGCAAAATGTAGGAAGAGCTATTAGTTTGACTACCCAATATATGGCAGAACATATTATTGTTGCTCGCCAATTGAATAAACCCATTGTGTTGGAAGAGTTTGGCTTGCCTCGTGATAATCATAAGTATCACCGTACAGATCCTACTACAGCTAGAGATAGATATTACAGTGCTGTTTTTGATAAAATATACCAATCGTTGAAACAGCGAGATGTGTTGGCGGGGTGTAATTTTTGGGCATGGGGTGGTACTGGACAACCTCAACATGAATTTTGGCAACCTTGGGATGACTATGTCGGTGACCCGGGACAAGAAGAACAGGGGCTTAATTCTGTCTTTGACACAGATACTGCTATGCGCATAATAAAACGATATAATTCCCTTCTGGATAAGGCCGGAACGAATAATATATCTATCAAAAGTAAGGAAACCAATAACTTATTGGATAATTTGAAGAAAGTATCATTGCGGGGTTTTATGTTTGGGCATCATGATGATACTGTGTATGGCATTGGCTGGGAAGGAGATGAGGGAGAGTCAGATGTAAAAAGAGTATGTGGCGATTATCCGGCTGTTATCAGTTTTGATTTAGGAGAGTTAGAACTGGATAGTACGGTTAATTTGGATAAAGTACCTTTTGATAAAATTAAGAAAGAAATAATTAATCAATATTATCGGGGAGGGATGATATCATTAAGTTGGCATGCCCGTAATCCTATGACAGGTGGAGATGCTTGGGATATAAAAGACAGTACTGTTGTAAAGTCTATTCTGCCTGGTGGTATTAATCATCAAAAGTTCGTAGGATGGCTGGATAAAGTGTCTGCTTTCATCAGCTCACTGCAAACGGCAGATAATGTTAAAGTCCCGATACTTTTCCGTCCATGGCATGAAAATACTGGTAGTTGGTTTTGGTGGGGTGAGCAGTTATGTACTCCCGATGAATATAAAGCTTTATGGGAAATGACAGTGAATCATTTTAGGCTAAATGGTGTTAATAATATACTCTATGCATATTCTCCGGGGACTGAACCTAAAGACACAGCTCAGTATTTGGAACGTTATCCGGGAGATGAGATGGTGGATGTTATAGGCCTTGATACTTACCAATTTAATCGTAATATTTTTCTATCCAAGCTTGATAAGTCACTTGCTATTTTGGATAGTATAGGTAAAACCCATGATAAAGTATATGCTGTAACAGAAATCGGATATGAGGGGATTCCTGATGCAAAATGGTGGACAGGCACATTACTTCCTGCATTAACCCAATATTCTCTTGCTTATGCGTTGGTATGGCGTAATGCGCGTGAAAGGGTTACACATTTTTATGCTCCTTATCCGGGACAGGTTTCTGCTACGGATTTCGTAGAATTCTATAAGCATCCCAAAACATTATTTGCAGAAGAAGTTAATTTGTATCAATAACAAACTAATATAAAATTAGATGAAAACTTATACACAGAAAATCGCAGAACTCTATCGCTTACATGAAGAGTTGATAACCAGAACCAATATACCCCAAGAAACAAGCAACGGTATATTCACCCGTTATAAATATCCTGTACTGACAGCTGCCCATACCCCTATCTTCTGGCGTTACGATTTGGATGAAAACAGTAATCCTTATCTAATGGAACGAATCAGCATTAATGCCACGATGAATTCCGGTGCCATAAAATGGAATGATAAATACTTGTTGGTGGTTCGTGTGGAAGGAGCCGACCGTAAATCATTCTTTGCCATAGCCGAAAGTCCGAATGGCATTGACAACTTCCGTTTTTGGGACTATCCGATAACGATGCCCGAAGACATTATTCCGGCAACCAATGTTTATGACATGCGTCTCACTGCCCATGAAGACGGTTGGATATACGGCCTTTTCTGTGCGGAACGCCATGACGATACGGCCCCTGCGGGAGATTTGTCTTCGGCAACGGCAACGGCAGCTATTGCCCGTACCAAAGATTTGAAGACTTGGGAGCGCCTGCCGGATTTGAAAACCAAAAGCCAGCAGCGCAATGTAGTACTTCATCCGGAATTTGTAGATGGTAAATACGCTCTTTATACCCGTCCGCAGGACGGTTTCATCGATACCGGAAGCGGTGGAGGTATTGGTTGGGCATTGGTAGACGATATAACGCATGCAGAGGTAAAAGAAGAAAAGATTATCGACCAACGCTACTATCACACTATTAAAGAAGTGAAGAACGGCGAAGGCCCTCATCCTATCAAAACTCCTAAGGGATGGTTACATTTGGCGCATGGCGTACGCGCTTGTGCCGCCGGATTGCGTTATGTGCTATATATGTACATGACGGCCTTGGACGACCCGACCAGACTGATAGCCGCTCCCGGCGGTTACTTCATGGCTCCCGAGGACGAAGAACGTATAGGCGATGTAAGCAACGTACTTTTCTCCAACGGCTGGATTGCCGATGATGACGGGACGGTATTTATCTATTATGCTTCTTCCGATACGCGGATGCATGTAGCGACGTCCACCATTGACAAGTTGGTGGATTATTGCATGAATACCCCTGCCGACGGTTTGAACTCCTCTGCTTCGGTAGAGACTTTGAAGAGATTGATAGACAAGAATTTGAAACTATTGAAACAACAGGTTGTTTCTAAATAAACACAGTATGATAAAACTTACAGAGAAAATAGGCTACGGATTTGGGGATATGGCATCATCCATGTTCTGGAAACTGTTTGGCGCCTATCTGATGATATTCTATACGGATGTTTTCGGTTTGCCGGCTGCGGTGGTGGGAACTATGTTCCTGATAACGAGAATATGGGATTCGGCTTTCGACCCTATTGTCGGCGTCGTTGCCGACCGTACACACTCCCGTTGGGGAAAGTTCCGGCCTTATCTCTTGTGGTTGGCTGTCCCGTTCGGCATCATCGGTATTCTGACTTTTGTTACTCCGGACTGGAGCCCGACCGGTAAGTTGATTTATGCCTACGTCACCTATTCGTTGATGATGATGATATACTCTGCCATCAACGTACCTTACGCTTCCCTGCTGGGAGTAATGAGCCCTAATCCTAAAGAACGCAACACACTTTCTACTTATAGAATGACCTTTGCCTATATCGGTAGTTTCATAGCCCTGCTGTTGTTTATGCCGTTAGTGAATTTTTTCAGCGGCAACAGTAAGGAGTTGGCCGATCAGCAGACGGGCTGGACTATGGCAGTCGTTGTTATAGCCATCTTATGCATCGTGTTATTCTTCGGATGCTTTGCCTGGACTAAAGAACGGGTAAAGCCAATCAAAGAAACACAAAACCCGCTGAAAGAAGACTTGAAAGATTTGTTTAAAAACAAGCCTTGGTGGATCTTATTGGGTGCGGGTGTGGCTGCTTTGGTATTCAACTCCATTCGTGATGGCGCTACTGTCTATTACTTTAAGTATTTTGTCGTAGAGGAAGATTATGCGACCGTCTCTTTCTTCGGCATGTCATTCGTGTTGAGCGGACTATACCTCGCTTTGGGGCAGGCTGCCAATATAATAGGCGTAATAGCAGCCGCTCCCGTCAGCAACCGCATCGGCAAGCGTAACACCTATATGTGGGCGATGATTATCGCCACAGTACTTAGCGTTATCTTTTATTGGTTTGATAAGGAAGACCTGATATGGATGTTTGTATTTCAAGCGTTAATCAGCGTTTGCGCGGGTAGCATCTTTCCGTTGCTCTGGTCTATGTATGCCGATTGCGCCGACTATTCGGAACTGAAAACCGGTAACCGTGCCACAGGACTGATATTCTCCTCTTCTTCCATGAGCCAGAAATTCGGTTGGGCTATCGGTACGGCGGTAACCGGCTGGCTGCTCGGATTCTTTGGCTTCCAGGCAAACGCAGTGCAAAGTGAAGAAGCGATTAGCGGTATCAAGATGTTCCTGAGCTTCTTGCCGGCCATAGGTACTATCCTGAGTGTGGTGTTCATCAGCATGTATCCGCTTACAGAAAACAAAATGAAAGATATAACAACAGAACTGGAACACAAAAGACAATTATAAGAAAATGATGTGCATGAATATACTAAGCGGGATGCAGCAAGAGATGCGTACTGTACTGGAAGATAATATCCTTTCGTTTTGGGCGGATAAAATGACAGACCCGGTGCATGGCGGTTTCTATGGCCGCATCACCGGAACGGATAAACTGGAACCGCAGGCTGTGAAAGGCGCTGTACTCAATGCCCGCATATTGTGGACGTTCTCATCGGCTTACCGTTTGTTGAAGAAGCCCGGATACTTGGAAACGGCTACCCGTGCCAAACGTGTCATTATCGATCAATTCTACGACAAGGAACAGGGTGGAATATACTGGTCGCTCGACTATACAGGCCGTCCCTCGGATACCAAAAAGCAGATTTATGCTTTAGGTTTTGCCATTTACGGTCTGAGTGAGTATCATCGTGCCACCGGAGACGAAGAAGCGTTGGACTATGCCATCCGCCTCTTCAGAAGCATCGAACAATATAGCTTCGACTCCGTAAAGAACGGTTATTGCGAGGCCTTGACCCGCGATTGGCACGAAATCTCCGATATGCGGCTTAGCGACAAGGATGAGAATGAGCGCAAGACCATGAATACCCATTTGCATATTCTGGAACCTTACACAAATCTCTATCGGGTATGGAAAGATGACGGTCTTGAGAAGCAACTCCGCAACTTGATACTACTCTTCACAGATAGAATACTGAACCAGCAAACCGGGCATTTGGAACTCTTTTTTGATGATGATTGGGTGAGCAAATACCGCATCGTATCCTATGGACATGATATTGAGGCTTCCTGGCTGATTCATGAGGCGGCTTTAGTCTTGGGAGATAAAACGCTCTTGGAGAAAGTAGAGCCTCTGGTTGAGTACATCGCGGCGGCTGCCGATGAGGGATTGACATCCGAGGGCAGCATGATTTACGAGACTTTCCCCGACAAGGGGATAACGGACAGAGACTGCCATTGGTGGGTGCAAGCCGAAAATGTGGTAGGCCACATTAATCTCTATCAGCATTTCGATGATGAAGTGGCTCTTCAAAAGGCATTCCGCTGCTGGGAGTATATCAAGAAACATCTGATAGATTATCAAAACGGAGAATGGTATTGGAGCGTTCGTGCCGACGGAACGGTAAACACCGCCGATGATAAGGCGGGTTTCTGGAAATGCCCCTATCATAACGGGCGCATGTGTATGGAGATGCTTGAACGCTTTTCGTAAAAAATAGGTTAGTTGTTTTCAGGTTGAGGCTATATTAGAATGAGGTACTGATGAATATCCATTCTGATATAGCCTCTCCATTATGTATAGGGGCGGGTTGCTATTTGATGATTTTATCTGTTTCCGGCTCAAAGAGCTTATTGCTGAGCGCCTGCAAAGCCTTTTTCTTATCTTCCGTCTTAATGACGAATGCCACGTCGCTGTCATTACTTCCATACGAAATCATCCGTAACGGAATATCCGCCAGCGCTTCTATAATCTGCGCCTCGACACCGGCATACTGCCAGCGTATGTTTCCCACTACGGATACAATAGACATGCGGTCTTCCGTCAGAATTTTTGCATATTGCTCCAGTTCCGCAAGGATTTTGCATAAGCGTTCGCTATTGTCTATGGCGACGGACACGCCCTGATTGGATGAAACCAATAGACAAAGCGGGGTTCTGTACTTGGCAAACGTATCAAAAATCTTACTGATAAACTGATAAGGGCACAGACTGTGTTTCGATTCGAATTTCACGTAGAAGATATTGTCTTTGGCGGCTATGGCCTTGATGATATTATCGTCCTGCAAATCCGAAATCAATGTCCCCTCTGCCTGAGGATTCATCGAGTTGAGCAATCGTACCGGAATATTGCGTTTGCGTGCCGGAGCGATACAAAACGGGTGCAATATTTTCGCTCCGTAAAAGGCCAGTTGCTCGGCTTCGTTGAAACTGAGATGTTTTACGGAACGGGTTCCCGATACTTCACGCGGGTCATTATTGTGCATTCCGTCAATGTCCGTCCATATCTGTATTTCCTCTGCGCGGATAGCGGCTCCGATGAGTGATGCCGTATAGTCGCTGCCACCCCGTTTCAGATTATCCGTTTCATTATAAGCGTTTTTGCAGATGTACCCTTGAGTAATAAAAAGATTGATGCCGGGGTACTGTGCCAATTGCGCTTGCAGTTTTTCCTCTATATACTTCAAGTCCGGTTCCCCTTCCGTTCCGGTACGCATAAAGTCGAAAGCAGAGAGCAGGATATTGGCAATCTTCCGTTCCCGCAGGTAGAAGTGGAGCAGGGCTGTACTGATAAGTTCCCCTTGCGCCAGTACCTCTTTTTCCTCGACCGAGGTAAATTCATCGTTGATAAATTGCCAGAGCCGCTGGAAACGGTCAAGAATATAATCTATCGCTTCCCGCTTTATGGACTCGTCTGTCAACAGTTCGTTGGCGAAGTCTATGAACTGGAATTCCAGCCGAGTTATTTTCTCGTGTGCCTGTTCTATATCACGGCTGAAGAGGTTGGCTGCGATTTCTTCCAGATGATTGGTGGTACCTGCCGTTGCGGACAGGACTACAATCTTCGTTGCGGACTCTGAAATGAGTTCCGCCACGTGTTTCATTCTCTCTACTGTGCCGACGGAAGTACCGCCGAATTTGTAAACTTTCATTTTTAATTCTTTTTTAGTTATTCTTTTTTCCGTTGCCGGGTGGAGCCACCGTACGCCTTTTCGTTTTAGAAGGCTCATTCCCAAAATGAAAGGGAGAGTTTCTTTTTCTGTTCTCTTGCAATGCCCCCGAGGATGCATTGTAAGGCGATTTACTACTTTTCCGTAGCCTTATGTAGCCCCCCTTCACTTATAAAAGTTCAAAAGACATGCCGTTCGTTTCCCGGAAAACATTTATATTTGCGCATCCCCTGTTTTTACCATTTATCACTTTAAACTTATCCGAGAAATATGAGCAAGATTTTAGTCGTTGACGATGAAGTACAGATTCGTACCCTTCTGTCGCGTATGTTGGAGTTGGAAGGATATGAAGTATGTCAGGCCGGTGATTGCAGGACTGCTTTGAAGCAGTTGGAACTTCAGAGCCCGGATGTGGCCTTGTGCGATGTATTCCTTCCTGACGGTAATGGGGTAGACCTTGTGTCGTCTATCAAGAAAACGGCCCCTAACGTCGAGATAATCCTATTGACGGCGCACGGCAATATCCCGGACGGGGTACAGGCCATTAAGAACGGCGCTTTCGATTATATCACCAAAGGTGATGATAACAATAAGATTATACCGCTTGTCAGCCGTGCCGTGGAAAAGGCGCGCATGAACGTCCGCTTGGAGAAACTGGAAAAGAAAGTAGGGCAGACGTATTCTTTCGATTCTGTTTTGGGTGATTCGAAAGCATTGAAAGATGCCGTTTCACTGGCACGGAAAGTCTCGGGAACGGACGTGCCTGTATTGCTGACGGGCGAAACGGGTACGGGAAAGGAAGTCTTTGCGCAAGCCATACATTATAATAGTAAGCGTGCCGGGCAGAATTTTGTGGCGGTCAACTGCTCTTCTTTCAGTAAAGAGCTGCTGGAAAGCGAGATGTTCGGTCATAAGGCCGGTTCGTTTACAGGCGCATTGAAAGACAAGAAAGGATTGTTTGAAGAGGCCAGCAATGGTACAATCTTTCTGGATGAAATCGGTGAAATGGCATTTGAACTGCAAGCCAAGCTTCTGCGTATTCTCGAAACGGGTGAATATATAAAGATTGGCGATACCAAACCTACCCGCGTGAATGTGCGTATCATTGCCGCAACCAACCGTAATCTGCCGGAAGAGATTGCCGCAGGACGTTTCCGCGAAGATTTATTCTACCGGCTTTCCGTATTCCAAATACATCTGCCGCCGTTGCGAGAACGGGCGGGCGATGTGCGTCTTTTGGCAAAAGCCTTTGTGAAGAACTTCTCCGCCCGGTTGGCGCGTCCCGTTACGGAAATTACGCCCGCCTTTCTCGAAGCTCTCGAGCAACAACCCTGGAAAGGCAATATCCGTGAACTGCGTAATGTGATAGAGCGCAGTCTGATTGTTAGCGAAGGTGAACGGCTGGACGTGGCCGACTTGCCGCTCGATATACAGAACGCACATTACGAACAATCCGATGAAACCAGTCCCGACAGTTTTGAACTTTCGGCTATGGAGCGTCGTCACATCGCCCGTGTATTGGAATATACGAAAGGTAATAAGACCGAAGCTGCCCGTCTGCTCAAAATCGGACTGACCACCCTCTACCGTAAAATCGAAGAGTACGGGATATAATCTGTTCCTTTCCCATAGCTTACCGAAAGTTCCCCGGCATGGAACAAAGTGTTCCGCAGCGGGAAACAAAGTGTTCCATGCCGTGAAACACTCCGTTTCATGCCGGGGAACTCTCGTTCCCAACCGTTGGAACAAATGGTTCCGCCGGATGAACCCCGAATCATGCAGTATTCCTTTTCTATTTTGATAAGCACCCTTTCATTTTGGAAGGGTGTTTTCTTTTTCTGTAAGTCCCTGTTTTGTTTTATTCCTTTAGAAATCAGAATCTTATCTTTTTAGCTTCTCTTTTGGCACGCATTTGGCGATTATGAGGGCGGTAAAACATGAATATTAATTTAACAAAGTAAAAACATGGGAGTAACGATTTCATTTATTTTCTGCCTGTTAAGCGGGTTTCTCGCTTTCTGGCTATTCTGGAAATGTGTGGATTGGTTTGAGAAGATTTAAAGAGGAGAGAAAAGATTATGTACACAGTATTATTTGTATTAGGTGTTGCAGTGTTCGGGTACCTGATGTATGTTCTGGTGAGACCCGAAAAGTTCTAAAAGATTAAAGAAATGAATACGGAAATTTTAGGTGTAGTTTTACAGATTTTCCTGTTGGTGGTGATTTCTTATCCACTGGGAAAGTATATTGCAAAGGTTTATAAAGGAGAGAAGACATGGTCGGACTTTATGAAACCGGTAGAGAGATTGATATTTAAGGCAGTGGGGGTTAATCCCGATGAAGAAATGAACTGGAAGCAGTTCCTCAAGGCATTGCTGATATTGAATGCGTTCTGGTTTGTTTGGGGAATGGTGCTGTTGGTCAGTCAAGGGTGGCTGCCATTGAATCCTGACGGTAATGGCCCGCAAACTCCCGACCAGGCATTCAATACCTGCATCAGCTTTATGGTAAACTGCAACTTGCAGCATTATTCCGGTGAGAGCGGACTGACGTATTTCACTCAGTTGTTCGTCATCATGCTCTTCCAGTTTATTACCGCAGCGACAGGTATGGCGGCTATGGCAGGTATTATGAAGTCCATCAGCCGTAAAACAACGAGTACAATCGGTAACTTCTGGAACTTTCTTGTATTGAGTTGCACGCGTATTCTGTTGCCGCTTTCCCTGATAGTCGGCTTTATCCTTATTACGCAAGGCACTCCGATGGGCTTTGACGGTAAGATGGAAGTGACTACGCTCGAAGGACAAGAACAAACCGTTTCACAAGGTCCTGTGGCGGCCATCGTTCCTATCAAGCAGTTGGGTACGAACGGCGGCGGTTACTTCGGCGTAAATTCGTCCCATCCGTTGGAAAATCCTACCTACTTGTCCAATATCGCCGAGTGCTGGTCTATCCTGATTATACCTATGGCTATGGTTTTTGCGTTGGGCTTCTATACAAAACGCATGAAACTGGCTTATAGTATTTACGGCGTAATGCTCTGCGCTTATCTGGTGGGTGTCGGTATCAATGTCTATCAGGAGATGAACGGTAATCCGCGCATCGATGATATGGGCATCGCACAGGACAATGGAGCGATGGAAGGCAAGGAAATCCGTTTGGGAGCGGGCGCCACTGCATTGTGGAGCATTACGACCACGGTTACTTCCAACGGTTCCGTCAATGGTATGCACGACTCCACGATGCCGTTGTCCGGTATGATGGAGATGCTGAACATGCAGATAAACACTTGGTTCGGCGGTGTCGGAGTAGGGTGGATGAACTATTATACGTTTATTATTATCGCGGTCTTTATCAGCGGACTGATGGTGGGACGTACACCGGAATTCTTAGGAAAGAAGGTGGAAGCCCGGGAGATGAAAATAGCGACAATCGTCGCGCTGCTTCATCCGTTTGTGATACTGGTGGGTACGGCTTTGTCTTGTTATCTCTTTGCGCATCATCCGGGGTTTGTGGAGAGTGAGGGCGGTTGGCTGAATAATCCCGGTTTCCACGGACTGAGCGAGCAGTTCTATGAGTTTACCTCGTGCGCTGCCAACAACGGTTCCGGTTTCGAAGGTTTGGGCGACAACACTTATTTTTGGAACTATGCCTGCGGCTGGGTACTTATTCTGAGCCGTTTTCTTCCTATTGTGGGACAGGTCGCCATTGCAGGTCTGCTGGCGCAGAAGAGGTTTGTGCCCGAAAGCGCCGGTACGCTGAAAACCGATACGTTTACCTTTGCCGTAATGACTTTTGCCGTAATCTTTATCGTGGCAGCGCTGTCTTTCTTCCCGGCACATGCGTTGAGTACCATTGCCGAACACTTCAGTTTGTAACGAGATAAGAATAATTAGATATGTTTATGAAAGATAAAAAATCAGCTTCTTTGTTTCAGAAGGAGCAAGTAATGGAAAGTTTGAAACAGTCATTCGTGAAGTTGAATCCGCGGGTGATGATAAAGAATCCGATAATGTTCACCGTGGAGCTGGTGACACTGGTGATGCTGGTGGTCTGCATCCTCTCTTTGGGAACATCGGAATATGGGACGTTCGGCTATAACTTCCTGGTGTTTGTGATATTGTTTGTAACTTTATTGTTTGCCAACTTTGCCGAGGCCATTGCCGAAGCCCGTGGCAAGGCACAGGCGGACAGCCTGCGTAAGACGCGTGAGGAAACTCCCGCCAAGGTCTTGGTGGAAGGTAAGTTGCGTACCGTCAGCAGCGCGCGTCTCAAAAAGGGAGATTTCTTTATTTGCGAAGCCGGCGATACGATTCCTGCCGATGGAGAGATTGTGGAAGGGTTGGCTTCTATTGACGAGAGCGCCATTACCGGTGAGTCCGCTCCGGTAATCCGTGAGGCGGGCGGTGATAAAAGCTCCGTCACCGGCGGCACAAAGGTTCTGTCGGATAAGATAAAGGTGTTGGTTACGCAGCAACAGGGCGAGAGTTTCCTCGACAAGATGATTGCGCTGGTAGAGGGCGCCACCCGTAAGAAAACACCGAACGAAATAGCGCTGACTATCTTATTGGCCGGTTTTACGTTGGTGTTCGTAATCGTATGTATTACGTTGATTCCGATGGCGGACTATACCGCTATCGACCATCCGGGTACGTATATCTCCATTGCGGCCATACTCTCATTATTTGTCTGCCTGATACCGACAACCATCGGCGGTCTGCTTTCGGCCATCGGTATTGCCGGTATGGATCGTGCCCTGCGTGCCAATGTGATTACAAAGTCGGGTAAAGCCGTTGAGACTGCCGGTGACATTGATACGTTGCTGCTGGACAAGACCGGTACAATCACTATCGGTAATCGTAAGGCTACCAAGTTCCACCCGGCTCCGGGCATTGATGAAAAGGTGTTTGTGGAGGCCTGCCTGCTGTCCTCGCTCTCCGATGAAACCCCGGAAGGGAAATCCATTATCGAGCTGGGACGTGAGAACGGACATCGTATGCGCGACCTCAACACAGCGGGCGCTCACATGATTAAGTTTACAGCCGAAACCAAATGCTCCGGTGTCGACCTGCAAGACGGTACTCAAATACGTAAAGGCGCGTTCGACGCGATTCGTCGGATTGTGGAAAGCGCGGGGAATAAGTTCCCGAAGGAAGTGGAAGGAGCGATTGCCGCCATTTCGGGCAACGGCGGTACTCCGTTGGTGGTATGTGTCAATAAAGCGGTGCTGGGAGTCATTGAATTGCAGGACATCATCAAGCCGGGTATTCAGGAGCGCTTTGAGCGTCTGCGCAAAATGGGGGTGAAGACAGTGATGGTAACCGGTGACAACCCGTTGACCGCCAAATACATTGCCGAAAAAGCCGGTGTGGATGATTTCATCGCCGAAGCAAAGCCGGAGGATAAAATGGAATATATCAGGAAAGAGCAGCAGGCCGGCAAACTGGTTGCCATGATGGGCGACGGAACCAATGACGCCCCCGCGCTGGCGCAGGCAAATGTGGGTGTCGCCATGAATAGCGGTACGCAGGCTGCAAAGGAGGCCGGTAATATGGTAGACCTTGACAACGACCCGACCAAGCTGATTGAAATTGTAGAGATAGGCAAGCAGTTGCTGATGACACGCGGCACGCTCACCACGTTCTCCATCGCGAATGATGTGGCCAAATACTTTGCCATTATTCCCGCGCTGTTCATGGCGGCCATTCCTCAGTTGGCTCCGTTGAATATCATGGGGTTGCATAGCCCTGAGACGGCCATTCTTTCGGCTATCATCTTTAATGCCGTCATCATCCCCATACTGATACCGTTGGCATTGAAGGGTGTCCGGTACAAACCGATCGGCGCAAGCGCGCTACTTCGCCGCAACTTGCTGATTTATGGTTTGGGCGGTGTCATAGCGCCGTTCATAGGTATCAAGTTAATAGATATGTTTGTCAGTTTGTTTTTTTAATTTAAAATAGAAAGAAAATGAAAACTCTTTGGAAATCAGTTAAAATAACCATTGCTTTCTGCGTATTCTTTTCCGTGTTCTATATCCTTGTCTTATGGATATTCGCGCAATTTGCAGGACCGAATAAAGGTAATGCCGAGGTCTTGACCCTGAACGGCAAGGTAGTGGGCGCCGCCAATGTGGGGCAGATGTTTACGGAAGACACTTTTTTCTGGGGACGGCCTTCCTGTGCAGGTGACGGTTACGACGCGAGCAGTTCGGCAGGTAGTAACAAAGGTCCTACAAACGAAGAATACCTTGCGGAGGTGGAAGCGCGCATAGATACATTCTTGCTGCATCATCCTTATTTGCAACGCAAAGAGGTTCCCGCCGAAATGGTAACGGCCAGCGCTTCGGGACTTGACCCTGACATTACGCCTGCCAGCGCTTATGTACAGGTAAAGCGTGTGGCTGAGGCGAGGGGACTGGATGAGGCTACTGTCCGGAGCATCGTTGACAAGGCTGTTGAAAAACCGTTGCTGGGGTTGTTCGGTACGGCGAAAGTGAATGTGTTGAAGTTGAATATCGCATTGGAAGAAACAAATGGAAAATAAGAAAATAATGAAAGATATGAATAGGATAAGAGTAACAGTAATAGGTTTTATCGCCGTTTTGGCGGCAAGTGTTATGGGAGTGGACAAGGTACAGGCGCAGGAGTTTAAGATACAGGGTGATTTAGTCAGTTCCTATGTGTGGCGCGGCTTTTATCAAACCGGGGTTAGCTTCCAGCCGACTTTAGGATTTGGGATAGGCGGCTTTTCGTTGACGGCATGGGGCTCTACCGATTTTGACGGAACAAGCTCCTCGGACGGTGAGGCTGCAAAAGAAATAGATTTGACGGCAGCTTATACGTTCGGTGATTCCGGTTTGACCTTGTCCGTTGCCAGTCTTTGGTGGGCAGGTCAGGGAAGCAATAAGTACTTTAATTTCAAAAGCCATGAGACGGCCCATCATTTTGAAGCGGGGCTTGCCTATACGCTGCCGTTGGAGAAGTTTCCGCTGTCAATAGCCTGGTACACGATGTTTGCCGGCGCGGATAAGAATGAGAAGGGAGAACAGAATTATTCTTCTTATGTAGAGTTGAACTATCCGTTCAGCATCAAGTCCGTCGATTTGAATGCCACTTGCGGTTTTCTGCCTTACGAAGCCGGCTCGGGTGTTTACGGAGTTCCAAACAGCGGCTTTGCCGTAACCAATCTGGCGCTGAAAGCCACGAAAGACATCAAGGTAACGGATAGGTTCGCTATACCGGTATTTGCGCAGGCTATTTGGAATCCCCGTATGGAAGATGCGCACCTGGTGTTCGGTATAACTCTGAAGCCATGAGCAGGGAAGAGAGCGTACAACATTTCCTCGACCTGATTAAGAAATCACGTCGCGGTAAGTTTAAGGTCTACATCGGCATGATTGCCGGTGTAGGCAAAACTTATCGTATGCTTCAGGAAGCCCATGACTTGCTGGATAATGGGGTAGACGTGAATATCGGTTATGTGGAAACGCATGGACGCGCCGGTACGGAGGCGGTGTTGGCCGGACTGCCCGTAATTCCCCGGCGTAAGATATTCTATAAGGGCAAGGAACTCGAGGAAATGGACCTTGACGCCATCATCCGTATCCATCCGGAAATCGTTATTGTGGACGAGCTGGCGCATACCAATGTAGAAGGCAGCCGGAATGAGAAGCGTTGGCAGGATGTAATGGATTTGCTGGATGAGGGTATCAATGTCATATCCGCCGTCAACATACAGCATATCGAGAGTATTAATGAAGAAGTGCAAGGTATTTCCGGTATCGAGGTAAAGGAGCGCATTCCCGACAGTGTGCTGGAAGAAGCGGATGAAGTGGTGAATATCGACCTGACGGCGGAAGAACTGATAACCCGCCTGAAAGCCGGCAAGATATACAAGCCGGATAAAGTAGCCCTTGCGTTGAACAACTTCTTCAAGACGGAAAATATTCTGCAACTGCGTGAGCTGGCTCTGAAAGAAGTGGCGTTAAGGGTGGAGAAGAAAGTGGAGAATGAAGTGGTGGTTTCCAGTGTCGGTGTGCGGCATGAGAAGTTCATGGCGTGTATCAGCAGCCATGAAAAGACGCCGCGCCGTATTATCCGTAAGGCGGCGCGGCTGGCAACCCGTTATAATACATCATTTGTGGCTCTCTATGTACAGACTCCCCGGGAGAGCGCCGACCGCATCGCGCTTGCGAATCAGCGGCATCTGCTGAATCATTTCAAACTGGTGACCGAATTGGGCGGAGAGGTTATGCAGGTGCAGTCCAAAGACGTGCCGGGCAGTATCGTTACGGCTTGCAGAGAGAAACAGATAACGACCGTTTGTATGGGCAGTCCCTCGTTCGCTTTGCCGCAATCTTTGTTTATGGTGCTGAGATATAGAAAATTTGTGAGCGAACTGGCGCAAGCAAACATAGATTTGATTATACTTGCATAAAATTTAATTCCTTGAGCGTTATGAACATTCGTACTAAATTGATACTCAGTGTAGGCATTCTCGCAGGTATGATAATCCTGCTGGTAGCCCTCTCGGTTGTGAATCTCCAGATACTGACGGCTACGGAGCCGGATAGCCCTGCCGCCATGCCCGGCTTGCAGCGCGCCTTGCTGTGGATTTCCGTAACGGGCGGCATTTGCATTCTTGCCAGTATCGTGCTGCTGGTATGGTTGCCCCGTTCCATAAATAAACCTATCAGGGAACTGACGCAAGGCATCCTCGAAATAGCCAACCATAACTATGAAAAGCGCCTTGATATGAGCGAGCACGAAGAATTTCGCGAAGTGGCCGATAGCTTTAACAGCATGGCGGAACACCTCACGGAATATCGTACCAGTACGCTGAATGATATTTTATCTGCCAAAAAGTTCCTGGAAGCCATTGTAAACAGCATCCATGAGCCTATTATCGGCTTAAACCGCGGGCACGAAATCCTTTTCATCAATAAAGAAGCGTTGACCGTACTGAATCTGAAACGTGAAGATGTCATACGTCGTTCTGCCGAGGAACTGTCGCTGAAAAACGACCTGCTCCGGCGGCTGGTGAGGGAATTAATCAATCCGGGCGAGAAGAAAGAGCCTTTGAAGATTTATGCGGATAATAAGGAAAGCTATTTTCAGGCATCCTATATTACCATTATGAATACGGATGCCGATACGGATGAATCCCATAATCTGGGCGATGTTATTCTGTTGAAGAATATCACCGAATTTAAAGAACTGGATACGGCGAAAACAACCTTTATCTCTACGATTTCGCATGAGCTGAAAACCCCTATCTCCGCCATCCTTATGAGTCTGCAGCTTTTGGAAGACAATCGTGTGGGCGCCTTGAACGAGGAACAGGAACAGCTTTCAAAGAGCATCAGGGAGAACGCCGACCGCCTGCTGGGTATTACGGGCGAGCTTCTTAACATGACGCAAGTGGAAGCCGGCAAATTGCAGATGATACCGAAGATAACGAAACCTATCGAACTGATAGAGTATGCCATCAAGGCGAATCAGGTACAGGCTGATAAGTTCAATATCCAGATTGAGGTGGAATATCCGGAAGAGAAGATGCCGAAGCTGTTTGTGGATAGCGAGAAGATAGCATGGGTGCTCACTAACTTATTGAGCAATGCCATTCGTTATTCCAAAGAAAACGGCCGCGTCGTTATCGGTGCAAAGCAGGAAGATAATTTTGTGGAGCTCTATGTGCAGGACTTCGGCAAAGGTATCGACCCGCGTTATCACCAAAGTATCTTCGACCGCTACTTCCGCGTACCCGGTACGAAAGTGCAGGGAAGCGGCTTGGGGCTTTCCATATCCAAAGATTTTGTAGAGGCTCATGGAGGCACACTGACTGTCCGGAGCGAGTTGGGAAAAGGCAGCCGTTTCGTCATTCGGCTGAAAGCGTAGTGGCGGTTTGCCGTTTGCCTATTTTCTGCGGTACTGTTGGGGCGACATCCCTGTCTGTTTTTTGAAGAAAGTGCCGAAATAGGATGCGTTCGGGAAGTTGAAGAAATCGGAGATTTCCTGTACGTTCTTCTGTGTATTCTTGAGCAATGAAATGCTTTTGCGGATGATGGATTTGAACACCAACTCCTGTACCGTATACCCGCAGATAGACTTGGACAGAGCCGAAAGATATTTGGGCGACAGGCACAGCTTGTCCGCATAGAAGTCCACTCCCCGCTCTTTCGTATAGTATTGTTCTATCAACTGAACCAGGCGGATAAAGATGTCATGCTTGTGGCTTACGGATGCTTTCTCCGCAATGAGTTTACGGGTGTAGACCGAACAAAGCCTGTATGTCAATGCCAGCAGGAGCAGTTTCTGCTCGTATCGGTTGAACGTGTTCTCTTCTATTTTCAGCGTATTGTCCAGTAGCGACAGGTATTTCAAGACCTCTTCTTCCTCTCCGGTGTTCCATACATAGCACGGTTCGGTGGCCAGATGTGAATACAGGTTCATGGATACTATCGAATTTCCCATAATATCCCGTATGGGATCGGTCTGATAAATGAAGATGACTACTTCCACGTCGTCGGATGCGTACAGTACTTGAAACAGGGAGTCTTTCGGAAGAAAGAGCGTATCGCCGTCTTTGGCGGAAAACGATTTCTGATTGAGGATGAAGGTAAAACTTCCCCGGCGGCAAATCACCAGTCCCACCCCGTCTATCATAAACGGGCTTTGCAAAGCAGACGGAAAAGAGCGGAGCACGCCTTCCGAACTGCAAATTTGTTGTTTGCTCGATAGCGCATTGTCAAGGTGCGATAAACGTTCTTGCTGGGTATCCATGATGATAGAGATTACAGGTTTCGTTTGAAAACAGCGCTAAGTTAATAATTTCCGTTTAGGATAGGGCAGTATCACGACAAATATCATGCAAAAAAGGCAGGCGTACAGCGTCCAACCCGCCATTTCCTTGACCGCCGATAAGGTGGCCTGCACCTGAATGCGTCCTTTAGCGGACATGGCTGCCATGTGGACGGCTTCCTGTTTGCTTTTTCCTTGATATTGCATTCCTTGCACGGTTTGCGTAAACGAGGCGGACGCTTCGGGATGCATCATATCCACATTCTGCGCATAACGGGTGATGTAGTATTGCTGCCGTTCCTGCAACACATTACTATATAAGGCGGTTCCGATGCAGGGAGCGAGCACCATGCGTACGGTAAGCATCGTGCAAATCCACGAGGACAGGAACTTGTAGGGCATACGCTGGGTGGCAAAAGTCGGTATCAGCGAGTATAGGAGCATCATACCCGTGGAGCGGATAATGACGGGATATTTCATCCGTTCGTATAATCCCGCGTCCTGTACCTCGAAATACATAAACATGGCGGATAATCCCAAAAACAGGAATCCGGCGGCAAAGAGGTATTTGAAGTGCACTCCTTTTACGCTGAGCCAGATTGTTGCGATACCGCCGATAAAGTAGCCTAACATAGACCAATTGCCCAGCGTAGCGTTTTGGTAGTTGTCCAATTTCATTCCTATGCCTGTAAATACGTTGACAAACAGAGAGCTGGAGTTCAGCACCATTAGCAGAAAGTAGAACAGGAATCCGAAGCGGATGGTACGCAGCTTGAGTACATCGAACTGATAATAGGGATTGCGCCGGGTTGCTTCTATATAGACGAACAGGATGCCCGCGACCACAGCTCCTACCGTTGCCCAACGGATGGTAGGGTCGTCATACCAGTCGAGAACCTTGCCATAGGTCAGCACATAAGTGATGCACATCAGTGTGATGCAGAAAATGGAGGCATTGCCGAACTGCTTGAAGTTAATGGGAAAACGGCGGGTGGCGTATTTATGATAAGGCATCGTGACAAACGAAATAAGGATGCAAAGCAGCAACAGTCCCATCATGAAGTAATAAACGTATTGCCATTCGTATTCGTAAGTGAGCCATGCGGTGAGCGATGTACCCAACTGTCCCAGTACCATGAAAAACAGATAAATGGCAGGCTGCGCGGCACTTCGTTCGATATCCAGCTTGTCCCAGCCTTCGCCGGTAGCGGGTTCGTTGCCGGGGGTAATTTTCTCGGTTGCTTCCACATGCCCCGCATATTTGATGAGAGTGAACAGGTTGACCATCATCAGCACCATGCGCAGGAATCCCATGAACAGACTGCACAATGCCAATAGGAATATGCTGTCCGTCTTGGCGCAGATATAACTGAAGATATACATCAGCGAGAATCCTGCGATGCACATCATCTTCTCCCTGCGTATGCATACCAGCCGGTACAGGAAAGGGCAGAATGCCGCCATACCTATGGACGTGGCGAAGTTGGCAAACTGGATATGTTCGGATATGATACCCAGGCCGCTCATCATTTCCGTACCGTTGGCGGAGTAGGTTCCGCCTACCGTAAGAATAGGCAGGAAGAACACTAACAGGATGATGATGCCTATCGGTTTGGGCACCCAGTTGTAGAAAGGATAGTTCTTGGGGTATGAGGGCATTTCCTTAATGATTAATCGTTGAGAATCAGAGTTTGGCTTTAACTATTACCATCATGCCGGCCGCAAGTTTCCCGTTCTCCTCTTTGGACAGATGGGTGAAGTCGATGCGTACGGGTATGCGTTGCTGTATCTTTACGAAGTTTCCGGCGGAGTTGTCGGTGGGCACCAATGAGTATTTGGAACCCGTCGCACCGGAAATGGCGGTGATGGTTCCTGTAAACTCCTTGTCACTGATGGCGTCTACGGTGATGGCTACCTCTTGTCCTATACGCAGGTTCTCCACTTGTGTCTCTTTGTAGTTGGCGACAATCCATTTTTGAGTGTCGGGCAGAATGTAGGTGATGGTTTGTCCGGCTGTAATGAACTGGCCTTCTTCCAAGGCACGGCGTCCCAATTTGCCGTCGCAGGGAGCTGTCACTACGGTGTAGGAGAGGTTCAGGCGTGCCATCTCCAAAGCGGCCGTTGCCCGCTGAATGGCGGCTTCCGTACTTTCGCGGCGGTGTGATACCTCGTTTACGCCCGATAAGGCTGCTTTCTGTTGCCGTTTTGTAGCTTCCAGCTTTTTGCGGGTAGCTTCGTATTCCGTTTCTATCTGCTCGAGTTGTATAGGGGTAGCCGCGTTTCTCTGTACCAGATTCTGGTAACGTTGGCGGTCTTTCTCCAGTTTGGCGAGGCGGATTTCTATTTCGGAGATGGAAGCGTCGTATACAGAGGCGGTGGTCTGCGTGGTTTGCAGTGTAGCCCCGATTACGGTAGCCCCGGCTTGCGCATCTTTCAGCGCGGCTTCGGCTTCCATTACGCGTATCTTATATTCGCGGTCGTCCAGTACAAGCAACGTGTCGCCTTTGCGTACTTCCTGATGCTCGGTGAAATAAATCTTCTTGATATAACCCGATGCACGCAGGTTGATGGGAGAGATATACTGTTCTATCTGCGCGTCATTGCTGACCTCTGTCTGCTTATAATCAAGGAAGAGGCAAACAACCTCTATCACTCCCCAAACTACGATTGCCGCTCCCAGCAGGCTGACCGCGATTTGCCAACGGCGCAGCTTGCGCAGTTTCTTGGCTTTCTCCTGGTGTGTGCCCGACGTGTTATTTTTCGCTGTTGTTTCCATATGATGATTTGATTAACTTGTTATTTTACTAATGTATCTATTTGCCCTGTCAGTTTCAGCAGCAACAGGGTGGTTACCCGGTAGCTGTAATGGGCGCTGATGTAGCTGTTTTGCGCTTCGCTCATCTGCATTTCGTCTTGCAGCACTTCGGTCATGGAAGCGATGCCCTCGCGATAGCGCTCCATGGTGACTGTATATACATCTTCGGCAAGCAGGTAGTTGTCTTTCTGCTTTTTGAAGTTGCGTTGGTTGTTCATCAGGTCGTTGGTGGCGTTCAGGTACTGGGTTTGCAGGCTTTTGCGGGTATTTTCCTGCGCCAGCTTTATGTTCTCGATATCTATGGCGGCCTTCCGGGTTTTGTAACGCTTGTCCAGTCCGTCAAATATCGGGATGCGCAGTGACAGTCCCAGCCCGTAGGAACGGAACCAGTGATTGGACGGTCCGGAGTGAAACCAATGGTAGGCTCTGTCTGTATAGGCGGAGAACATCCAGTTGCCGGTCAGGTTCAGTGAGGGGATATAGCCGTAGCCAATCATTTTTTTCTGCTGTTCCGCCGCTGCCTTTTGTGATTGCAGCAGTTGGAGCTCGTACAGGTTTTCGGATAATCCGGTCAGCGCGACGGGGGTGATGTTTTCGGAGTTCACCGGCACTAAGGCTATCTGTTCATCGGCGGGATAGTCCATGATATATTTCAGCAGGTTCAGTTGCTGCTCCTGCATTGCCCGGACATTGTCGTATTGCACTTTCAGGTTTTCCAGATTGATATTGACGCGTTTTACGTCCACTTCCATAGCCATTCCGTTGTCATGGAAAGCCATGGTGATGTCTTTCAGCTCTTCCAGCCGGGTGATGTTGGCTTTTATCAAAGTGATTTGTTCGGCAGTGGTCTGTCCCAGATAGTACATTTTGCATATCTCCAGAATGAGGTCTTCCCGCGCTTTCTCGTAAGAAAGACGGTTTATCTCATCCATGACTTTTGCAATGGATACGGTGGTATAAAGCGTCTGATTGTAAAGAGGCATCTGCAATTGCAAACCTGCGTTGGCGTTGTAGCGCAAGGTCCGGGTTATGTTATACGGGTTTCCGTAGGCGGAGCCGTCGGTAACGGATACGGGCGGGTCTATATTATCATTATAGTTGGCGAACCCGTTGATTTGAGGTAATAGCCTTGCACGGTTTTCGGAAATCCCGTATTTGCTTTTCCGCATTTCCTTGCGTTTGCTTTCCAAAGACAGGTTGTTCTCGATACCTGTTTCGAGGCAATCTTTCAGTGTCAAGGTCTTTTGGGCGTGTCCTGCGGCGGCCGGCAAACAAAGAAAGGAAAAAATGAATAGTAGCTTTTTCATAATAATCACCAATAATTTGTGCAAAGTTAGCGGCTTGTCATGGAAGAATGCTATCCATATATAGACTGCTTATGTTCATATTTTCCTTTTTCTTAGCTCTTTAAAGGAAGAAAACAGGCAAAAAACGACTGTTTTAAATTTCCGCATGTACTTAATAAATGATAATAATCGTCTTTCTTATGAAAAAAAACGGGAAGAAACGTATTTATCAACTTTATTATACTACCTTTGTCCCCAGAGTTTGAGTTACGAATCATTATCGTATAGTTCTTCTTTTAATATATTATTAGTAAGCAGTCCTCTCCTTTAATTATCCTCCTCACTCCAATTTATTATTTATTTTATAACATTTTTAGAATGAACATTTACATTTCAGGTTTAAGTTATGGCGTTAATAATGCCGACTTGACAAATTTATTTGCAGAGTTTGGAGAAGTTTCTTCAGCTAAAGTTATTCTCGACAGAGAAACCGGTAGATCCAGAGGATTTGCGTTTGTGGAGATGAGCAATGACACAGAAGGACAGAAAGCTATTGACGAATTGAACGGCGTAGAATATGACAGCAAAGTTATCTCTGTAAGCGTTGCGCGCCCTCGTGAGGAAAGACCCTCAAACAGTAGACCTCATGGCGGTTATAACAACTCCAGAAGATACTAATATCAGAATAAAGGCAGGAAACCCGATTTCCTGCCTTTCATAAACAAATTCCGTCTTTTTTATTTAGCGGAAGCGTTCCGCTCCACCACCTGCACTTTTCATTCTACAAAGATTTATCAGACTTTTTGTATGGGCCACTTGAGTGAAGCGTGCTCCCATTATACCTGTGCTAATGTTTTGGCACGCTCATAAAACAATATATATATATGACATTTAAAGATTTAAATATAACCGAACCGATTTTAAAAGCAATTGAAGAAAAAGGATATACCAGTCCTACCCCTATACAAGTAAAAGCAATCCCCGCCGCCTTAACGGGAAAAGATATATTGGGTTGTGCGCAGACCGGAACAGGAAAGACCGCCGCATTCGCCATTCCCATTATTCAGCATCTGCAGGCCGGAAAAGAACGGGATAAGAGTATCAAAGCCTTGATACTGACGCCTACCCGCGAACTGGCGTTACAGATTAGCGAGTGCATAGACGACTACGCCAAATATACGCAAGTCCGTCATGGAGTTATCTTCGGAGGAGTAAACCAGCGTGCACAGGTAAATATGCTGCACAAAGGAGTCGACATATTGGTTGCCACTCCGGGACGCCTGCTGGATTTGATGAACCAGGGATATATCCATCTGGATAGTGTACGGCACTTCGTATTGGATGAGGCCGACCGCATGCTCGACATGGGATTTATCCATGACATCAAACGTCTGTTGCCGAAACTCCCTAAAGAAAAGCAAACCCTATTCTTCTCGGCTACCATGCCCGATACGATAATCGCTTTGACGAACTCACTGCTGAAGCAACCGGTAAAGATTGCCATAACCCCAAAATCGTCTACGGTGGATACCATCGAACAGACCGTCTACTTTGTGGAGAAGAAAGAGAAAAGCAAACTGTTGATTTCCATTTTGCATAAAGCGGAAGGACAGTCGGTACTTGTTTTCTCACGTACCAAGCACAATGCGGACAGAATCGTCCGCGTATTAAGCAAAGCGGGTATCGGCAGCCAGGCCATTCATGGAAACAAAAGCCAGAATGCAAGGCAATCCGCATTGGAAAACTTCAAAACGGGTAAGATACGTGTAATGATAGCCACCGATATTGCGGCCAGGGGTATTGATATCAACGAATTGCCGTTGGTCATTAACTATGACCTTCCCGATGTGCCCGAAACGTATGTGCATCGTATCGGACGTACCGGCAGAGCCGGTAACTCAGGGACGGCGCTGACTTTTTGCTCGCAGGAAGAGCGTAAATTGGTCAGCGATATTCAAAAGCTGACGGGCAAGAAGCTCAGTAAGGCTGAGTTCGCTATCTGAGTTCGTTTATAAGTTTATTATTTATTCGACGAGTATACACCAATTAAAAAATATAAGTTCTATGGCAAAATCCATGACAGCGGGAAAGCGTGAAAATGAAAAGAAAAGACTTGCTAAGCGGGAAGAGAAATTAAAGAGAAAAGAAGGCAGAAAATCTACTAAAGGCAGTTTTGACGACATGATTGCCTATGTGGACGAATATGGAATGATTACTTCAACTCCACCCGAAGAGAATATCAAAAAGCAAGAGATTAATGTAGAGGAGATAATGATTTCCACTCCCAAAAAGGAAGATGAAGAACCGGTGATTCTGCGAGGAAGAGTTGAGTTCTTCAATGAAGCCAGAGGATTTGGATTTATCAAAGACCTTGCAGGAATTGAGAAATACTTTTTTCATGTAAACAATGTTGTTACGGAAGTCAAAGAGGGTAATATCGTTACGTTCGACCTCGAGCGCGGGGCGAAAGGAATGAATGCTGTCAATATCAATTTGGAAAGATAATCTGTAATAGTCAAGGCTTGTCCAGATAATCTGCCGGCTCGGAACAAAGCACAGTATTTGCCTTCACCTTCCACGCCTTTATTCATCAGGGATAGCGGGTGAACCCCCTGTCAAAGATATATATGCGGCATGATTGGTGGCGAAAGCGTCTTACGGTATGGATAAATCCGCCTCACGGGATAAATTTATTTATCCCGTGAGGCGGATTTATTTGTCTTATGGAACGAAAATTCCCGCCTTGCGGGATGATTCGGAGGGAAGTCCGTAATGTCAGGGTTCACCCGATATTCCTCATGGATAGGGGAGTGTGAAAGGTGAAGGGTAGATAAGGAAATCTTGTTCATACGATGATAGCTTGCTTTCACGGGATGGAAACCGTTTTTTCACCGCAGTATAAATCTCGTTTGATACGGTTGAAAACTTTTTTGGATATATATCAAAAACGGAGTTATCGGAAAGTTCGGTCGCTCCGGCCGGTGCCGGTACGAACCGCGGATACTGAAAACAAAAAAGACCGCCAAGAGTGGAAGCCTCTCAACAGTCTCAATACTCATCTTGTAGCGGGACCCGGGATTGAACCGGGGACCTCATGATTATGAATCATGCGCTCTAACCAGCTGAGCTATCCCGCCATCATTTCTCGATTGCGGGTGCTTTTATTTAAACTGCCAAAACTTTTGGACGTATTTTCTGTTATTTATTTTATCATTAGGATAAAGAAAAACTATTTCTTTCTTTTCTTCCGATGATATAATATAACATTATCAGTACTTTAGCCGATTGCGCTAAAGTAAAGCCGAATAAAATTAATGAATTATTTTTTCTAATTAGAAAAAAGTATTTATCTTGGCTGGCGCAATAAAAAGCAGAATAGACTATGGAAAGAAAAAAAATACATTTGGAATATCTCTTGAATGCGACTTCTAAAAGTATTCTTTGGACAGCAATAAGTACTCCTACCGGTTTGGAGGGCTGGTTTGCGGACAGGGTTCAATCGGACGATAAGACCGTCTCCTTCTTCTGGGGGAAAACAGAAAGGCGCGATGCCGAGATTATTGCCGTGCGGGCATACTCATTCATCCGCTTCCGCTGGCTCGATGATGAAAACCCGCGTGAGTATTTTGAATTAAAAATGACAAACAACGAGTTAACCAATGATTTTGTACTTGAAATAACTGACTTCACCAACGCAGACGAAGCAAACGATTTACGTGAATTGTGGGAATCCCAGGTAGATACTTTGCGTAGAACATGCGGTTTTTAGTTAACTTTCAATTAAAAATTTCCCGTACTCCCTTTTTTGTGCTACTTTTGTGCGTTCATTGCATGAAACAAGTAAAATGCTGCGCATAAAAAAGTTAGATATATTTATATTAAAGAGCTTTTGCATGCTCTTTATGGGCACTTTCTTCATCTGCCTTTTCATCTTCATGATGCAGTTTCTGTGGAAATATGTAGACGAAATGGTGGGAAAAGGATTGGAGATGAACGTTCTTGCCCAGTTCTTTTTCTATTCGGCGCTGACGTTGGTGCCGGCCTCGTTGCCTTTGGCGATATTGCTGGCGGCTCTCATCACTTTTGGAAATTTCGGAGAACGTTTTGAATTGCTTGCCATGAAAGCGGCAGGTATCTCTCTGTTGAAGATTATGCGTCCGCTGATAATTTTCATATCCATCATTTGTTGTGTTTCTTTCTATTTTCAGAACGTTATCGGCCCTAAGGCGCAGACTAAGTTATGGACGCTGCTGATTTCCATGAAGCAGAAGTCGCCCGAAGTGGATATTCCCGAAGGGGTGTTTTATGACGAGATAGACGGCTACAACCTTTACGTAAAGCATAAGAACCGTAAGACGGGTATGCTGTACGATGTGCTGATTTATAATTTCGAGAAAGGATTTGAGAATGCGCAGATAATCAAGTCGGACTCCGGCAGACTGGAAATGACGGCCGACAAACAGCACCTTTATCTGCACCTTTACAGCGGTGAGCAGTTTGAAAATCTGAAGTCGCAGAATATGAACCAGAAGAATGTGCCCTATCGTCGGGAAGCGTTCGTGGAGAAGCATGCGATTATAGAATTCAACTCGGATTTCAATATGGTGGACGCCGGATTTATGAGCAATCAGTCCAATAGTAAGGATATGAGAATGTTGCAGGCCGGCATCGACTCCATGAAAGTACAGAACGACAGTGTGGGGCGGTCTTACTATAAAGAGGCTATGGCAAGTACTTACAAAGCCACTACCAATACCTTGAGCAAGACGGATACGATGAAGATAGAATCTGCCCGCTTGGGCAATTACGATGTGGACAGTCTGTTCAATGCGGCTACTTTGATGCAGAAGCAGAAGATTATGTCTACGGCTGTCAGCCGTGCGGAAAGTGCGGCGAGCGATTGGAGCTTCAAGGGCTTTAATATATCGCAGACGGAAACCAGCTTGAGACGTCACATGACGTCCTGGCACGAGAAACTGACGCTTTCGTTGGCGTGCCTTATTTTCTTCTTTATCGGTGCGCCGTTGGGCGGTATCATCCGTAAAGGCGGTTTGGGTATGCCTGTGGTGGTGTCCGTGCTTATTTTCATCATCTATTACATCATCAATAATACGGGCTATAAGATGGCGCGTGACGGTAAATGGATTGTATGGATGGGCATGTGGACCAGTACGGCTGTGCTGGCGCCGCTGGGTGCATTCCTTACTTATAAATCCAATAACGACTCGGTGGTGCTGAATGCCGATGCTTATGTCAACTGGTTTAAGAAGATAGCGGGTATCCGCAGTGTCCGCCACCTGTTCAGGAAGGAAGTGATTATTCACGACCCGGATTATGCCCGTCTGCCGGGAGAACTTCAACAACTGTCGGCGGATTGTCGCGCGTATGCCGAAAAGAAAGCTCTGATGCGTGCACCCAATTATTTCAGGCTGTGGATGAACGATACACCGTATGACGAGGAAGTGGCGGAGCTCAACGACCGGATGGAGGCTTTGATAGACGAGATGTCCAATACAAGGTCTATACCGTTGCTGACGGCATTGAATAATTATCCTGTCATAGCCGTTCACGCCCATGTGCGTCCTTTCCGTAATTACTGGCTGAATATGTTGTGTGGAGTGATAGTGCCTGTCGGCTTGTTTTTCTATTTCCGTATCTGGGCATTCCGCATCCGGTTGAACAAGGATATGGAGCGGATTATCCGCACAAACGAAGAGATACGGAATATCATAAAAGTCAATCAGAATAAATAATAAAGAATGAAATATATGGAAAAAGTAAAGTTGAATACGATAGAAGAGGCCATTGAGGATTTCAAGGCCGGTAATTTCGTGATTGTAGTCGATGATGAAGATCGTGAAAATGAGGGCGACCTGATTATCGCAGCCGAAAAGATAACGCCGGAAAAGGTGAACTTCATGCTGAAACACGCGCGCGGGGTATTGTGTGCTCCGATTACGGTGTCGCGTTGCAAAGAACTGGATTTACCTCATCAGGTGTCCGATAATACCTCTGTATTGGGTACTCCCTTTACGGTAACAATCGATAAGTTGGAAGGTTGTACGACCGGTGTTTCTGCCGCCGACCGTGCCGCAACCATTCAGGCGTTGGCCGACCCTGCTTCTACTCCGGCCACATTCGGCCGTCCCGGACACATCAATCCGCTGTACGCACAGGAGAAAGGCGTGTTGCGCCGTGCCGGTCATACCGAAGCCACGATTGATATGTGCCGCCTGTCCGGTTTCTATCCTGCCGGTGCGCTCATGGAGATTATGAACGAAGACGGCACGATGGCGCGTCTGCCCGAATTGCGTAAAATGGCGGACGAATTCAACTTGAAACTGATTTCTATCCGCGATATGATAGCCTATCGCTTGCAGCAGGAATCTATCGTGGAGAAAGGCGTGGAGGTGGATATGCCGACAGAGCACGGACATTTCCGTCTGATTCCTTTCCGTCAGAAGTCCAACGGCTTGGAGCACGTGGCTTTGTTCAAGGGTACTTGGGCGCCTGATGAACCTGTACTGGTGCGTGTACACTCCTCTTGCGCCACGGGAGATATATTCGGCTCCATGCGTTGCGATTGCGGCGAGCAGTTGCACAAGGCGATGGAGATGATAGAGAAAGCCGGTAAGGGAGCTATCGTATACCTCAATCAGGAAGGCCGCGGCATCGGTCTGATGGAAAAGATGAGGGCATACAAACTTCAGGAAGACGGCATGGATACGGTGGATGCCAACATTTGTCTCGGACATCTGGCTGATGAACGCGATTACGGTGTGGGCGCTCAGATTTTGCGCGAGCTGGGTGTGCATAAGATGCGTCTGCTTACAAACAACCCGGTGAAACGCGTAGGCTTGGAAGCTTATGGCCTGGAGATTGTGGAAAATGTGCCGGTGGAAACCAACCCGAATCAGTATAACGAACGTTACCTGCGTACAAAGAAGGAACGTATGGGGCATACTCTTCATTTTAATAAGTAACTGTCTTTTTGTTTTATTATATCAAAGAAAATCGCTTATTTTGCAACCGGATTTGCATAACAACCATTAAATAGAAACAAGATGAACCAATTATCAGATCGTTTGAACAGCTTGTCGCCCTCTGCGACGCTGGCTATGTCTCAGAAAAGCGCAGAGCTGAAAGCTCAAGGCGTAGATGTAATTAACTTGAGTGTCGGAGAACCTGATTTTAATACTCCCGACCACATTAAAGAGGCTGCCAAAAAGGCGATAGACGATAACTTCTCTCGCTATTCTCCCGTTCCGGGGTATCCGGCCTTGCGTAATGCTATCGTAGAGAAATTGAAAAAAGAGAACGGTCTGGAATATACGGCTGCACAAATTTCTTGTGCCAACGGAGCCAAGCAATCGGTTTGCAATGCAATCTTGGTATTGGTGAACCCGGGTGATGAAGTGATTGTGCCTGCACCGTATTGGGTGAGCTATCCTGAAATGGTGAAGCTGGCGGAAGGCAATCCGGTGATTGTTACAGCAGGTATCGAGCAGGACTTCAAGATTACCCCCGCCCAGTTGGAAGCCGCCATTACGCCGAAGACCAAAGCTTTGATTCTTTGTTCTCCTTCCAACCCTACCGGTTCTGTATATAGCAAGGAAGAGTTGGCCGGACTGGCCGCTGTGTTGGCCAAGCATCCGCAGGTAGTTGTCATTGCCGATGAAATCTATGAACATATCAACTACATCGGTAAGCACCAAAGCATCGCGCAGTTCCCTGAAATGAAAGAGCGTACCGTGATTGTAAACGGCGTTTCCAAGGCTTATGCCATGACGGGCTGGCGTATCGGTTTCATTGCCGGACCGGAATGGATTGTAAAGGCTTGCAACAAATTGCAGGGACAGTATACATCAGGCCCGTGTTCCGTATCTCAGAAAGCTGCGGAAGCCGCTTATACGGGAACGCAAGCTCCGGTGGAAGAAATGCGTAAGGCTTTTGAACGTCGCCGCGACCTTATTGTGAAACTGGCTAAGGAAGTGCCGGGATTCGAAGTAAACGTACCGGAAGGCGCTTTCTACCTGTTCCCGAAATGCAGCTCGTTCTTCGGTAAGTCCGCCGGCGACCGTAAGATTGAAAACTCCGATGATTTGGCCATGTACTTACTGGAAGTAGCTCACGTGGCTTGTGTAGGCGGTACGTCATTTGGCGCTCCCGAATGTATTCGTATGAGCTATGCTACCAGCGATGAGAATATTGTGGAAGCTATCAGCCGCATCAAGGAAGCATTGTCAAAACTTGCATAATCTTTGGATGGCGGGAACTCACCGCAGGCGTATGGATGGAAGGTCTGTGTAGTCTGGGGTGAGTTGCGATATATACTTCTTGGTACTGAAATAAAAAGGCCCGGTTTCATTGAAACCGAGCCTTTCTTCTTTTTCTTAGGATTGTATTATTCTCCCGGATGAATTGCTTCAGAAGGGCAAACATCTGCACAAGTACCGCATTCAGTACAAGTTTCAGGATCGATAGAATAGATATCGCCTTCAGAGATAGCGCCTACCGGACACTCGTCGATACAAGTTCCGCAAGCAATACAATCGTCACTAATTACGTAAGCCATTTTCTTTAATTTTTTAATTATTAGTACTAATTGGTTCGGCAAAAATAGCTGTTTTCTTCAATACTTGCTATCAATCTTGATTAAAAACGTTTAATTTGTACCCTGTCTAAATAGCGGCAGGGACAAACGTGCATATAATCAGGTAGTAAGCGTGGGATATGTGAAATATATGATTGGATTGTCACCGCTTTTCTCCACACGATAGCTGCCGTTGAAGTGCTCGAAAAACAATAGATTGATTCTGTGCGATATGGATTCCTTTTGTGAAGAAAATGCGGGATCGGTGAGCGGACTGTTCTCTATCCGGCAGTTTATTGCCTGTGTTTCCGGATTGTAAGTCAGTTGCATGCCCACTATCCTTGTTCTCTTGCATTCGACAGGGTATAGCAGCATGCCGGAAACCAGTTGCGTGAGGCGGCTGACGTCGGTATGGATGATTGCATTGCCGGTATCTGCCACCAACTCCAAATGTATGCTTCCTTCGCTTCGCATCTGTACCAGGCAGGGGAGTTCGTTGCACCACTCTTGTACGTTGCAGTTCTGTAACTGAAACTTCATCATGTTGGCTTCCAAACGTGAGAGGTCCAGTACGTTGTTGACAAGCCGGATGAGTTCCGCCGAATTACTTTGGATGATACCGGAGTATTCTCTTTTCTCGTCTTCACTCAGGTTGACATTCTCGGTCATGAGTTGTGAAAATCCTACTACGTTGTTAAGAGGAATGCGTATGTTATAACTCATAGTTGTCAGGAAACAGCTTTTTATCTCATTCGCTTCTTCGGCAATGGCGGTTAATCTTCTCATTTCCTTTTCATCTTTTTGCAGGCGTTTCCGGCTCCGGTATATGTGGATGTTGAAAAGCAACAATGCAAAAATGATGATAACGGATATGGATAAGCAGATTTGGTGGAACATATTGCGCCTTTGCTCTTTTTGCAGCGTGAGCTTGTCCATATTGTAAAGAGAGAGTATCTCTTCCATCTGCGAGGTGGTAATAAGATTGTATAGCGAGTCTTTGCTTTTGAGGCTCTTTTTGTAGAATGTGAGCGCTTCGTCCGGTTTTCCCGCTTTTACTAATGAGTCGGCTTTCTGAATGTCGCGGTTTATGGCACATTCTATTTCGGCCGGATACCGGCGCGGCGAGGAGTACTGTTTTTTCGCGTCTGCACCGACAGCTTGTACGGGTAGGAGCAGAGCGAGTAAGGCCGTTATGATAAGCAGTCTTTTCATACTTCGCTCTCCTTTCTGCCTTTGGCCGGCTGTGGCTGTTGGAGGGGGTGGGTGAAAAAGAACCGTGAACCGCCTGTATAGTCAGGGTCTATCCATATTCTGCCACCTATATGTTCGATGATGAGCTGGCAGATGGAAAGTCCTAATCCGCTGCCTTGCGCATTTTCGTTTAGTTTCTCGAAACGCTGGAAGATAGCGGCTTGCTTGTCTTTGGGAATGCCGCAGCCCGTATCTGTCACGGAAAAGAGCAACTCTTGTTCCGACTGTTTTTTAAGTTCCAGGGTAATGCTGCCTTGCGGTGTAAATTTGGTGGCGTTAATCAGCAAGTTTATCAAGACTTGTTGCAGGCGCGAGTCGTCCGTTTCTATTTCCATGCTTTCCAGCTCCGTCGTGAAGTATATTTCTGCCTGGGTCTGTTTAATCTTACTGACGGTATCGGCCACATTCCTGCAGATGCTGACGACATCATACCGGCCAATGCTGAATTGTATTTTCCCGAATTCAAGGCTCGACAGGTCTATCACATCGTTGATGAGCTTTAGTAATAACTCGGAGTTTTGCAGGATTACTTCATTGCATTGGCGACGTGTGTCGTCATCCAGCCCTTCTTCTGTCAGCAGGGACGAAAAACCGGAGAGGGCATTGAGTGGCGTACGTATTTCATGGCTCATATTCGAAAGGAATATGCTTTTGGCGGATGTGGCATTTTCGGCATCGGTACGCAGGCGCTCCAATCTTTGGGTGGATAGGGTTATCTTCTGACGCTGCCTTCTGAGCACGATAGTTATAACGATAAACATGAGGAGTAGCAGGATACTGCCTGTCAATATGCCGGTGATAAGCTTGCTGTGCTCTTCTTTATTGGCCAGCTCCATTTGGTCTACCCGGTATTTGGAACGCAGGATACCGATTTGCCGTGCGTAACCTTCGGCGGTGAGCGTGTCGACCGTGGGATATAATTCTTGATACAACCGGCAGGCGTCCATTGCTTCTCCTTGTATCTTATATAGATATATTGTTTCCTGTGTAATCCATCGGTAATAAGCCGACCGTTTGTTGACTGAATATTCCTGTCTCAGTTCCTCGTACAGTTTCAAGGCCTTGTCCCAATAAGCTTTATCCCAGTTACCCATGGCACGGTAGTAGGCGGCAGCGGTATACTTCAGATGAAAATAGTAAAACTTCTCGGGATACAGCCGATAGATAGAATCCATATCTTGCAGGTACTTGGCGGCTTCTTTAAGGTAAGTCTTTGAAAGATGTCCGTGTGAGATGGCATAGTTGGCTTTTTCGATGGCGGCGAAGAAGCCGGTGGCATAATCCGGTTGTTGCAGAAGGGCTTTATCTATATCGTTTAATACTCTCCTTGCTTTTTCCAGTCGGCCTTTGCGCTGTAAAGTATTGGATACTTTTAGTAAAAGTTGCGTACGGTAGGGATGTTGCGGAGAGATAAGGCTTAATTCCTTTAAAGCGTTTTGATACGCCTCCGATGCTTTATCGTATTGGCTGGCTATGGTGTAAGCGTCGCCGATGGCTTGGTTGGCAACTGCCATGCCGAAATCGTATCCGGTTTCTTTGGCTTCTTCGTACATCAGCCGTGCCCGGTCTATGGCAAGGCTGATATCTCCCCGCAGTGTATAGGCGTTGGCAAGTTGTAGCTGTAATAAGAAGTAGGTTTCTTTATTGCGGTTGTCTGCTTTGAGGTCCGGCAGAATGTTTTCACTCCAGCAGATGACGCTATCCACCGATACGTATTCGTCGTAAAGTATCTTCTTTTGGATAAAAATTTTCAACGTATCCAATTTGTTGGGAGCGGTTGCAGCACATATTGAGGTAGCACATGTCATACATATTACCCATAGCCCTATCAATATGGCGGCACTTTTTCTCATCGTTTGTTTTGTTTGTCTTCTTTGTCTATTATTGGCAAAAATAAACATAAAACATGATATACAAAAAAATATAATGATTTTATTTTCAATATGTTCGGTAACAAACGGATGAATATGGCCTCTCCTTGTCCGGACGATTTAGTAAAGCTCCAATCCGAATTCGTCTTTCAATTGCAGCAGGGCGTCGTTCTTTTGCGCCATCATTTGAAATTTTTCGACACGGCCGTATGCACGAACCTTCTCGGCGGGAGCGCTGATACGTACAGTCATGGTTACCTTACGGTTTTTCAAACGGATACGCAGGTACTCTTGCAGCCGGGGAATCATCGAAGTAAACTCTTTTGCAACGATTTCATTATCCACGACGGCTTCGAACGTGGTGGCGTTCAGCAGGGTGACATGCATATTCTGCATACGTTTGGCGATGGCTACTTGCTCTTTGGGCATGCGTCCGGCGTATTCTTGCCAGTAGTAATTTACATCTCTTTCATTGAAGATATAGTCTTCTTCCGGTTGCGCTGTTTGCTGTGCGGCAGGGGTTGGAGCCGTGTTCTTTGCCTCTTCTTCCGTTTTCGGCCGTTTAATGGATACGCCAAGACCGGACATTTTTACTACCGGAATCTTCTTTTCTTCTTTTCCTTGTGCCAGTAAAATGGCGGTAGGAGTGGCGTGCGAAGCCGTATTTGCCGGTGTAGCAGTGGCATTGGCAGGAGGGGCTGCAGTGGGGGCGGCTTGCGGTTTCGCAGTGGCGGATACCTGCGGTTGGGGCGTAGCGGGAGCTGCCTGTGGCTGTTGTGTGGCGGCAGGCTGCGTAAATATGGGTTTTATGGCTTGTTTAGGGCTACGCCCATTGGCAACATCGTCTCCTTCGGCTGTGATTTGAGCTACTTGTATTAAGGTCAGCTCTACCAGCAGCCGCTTGTTCTTGCTGGCACGATAGTTCAAGTCGCAATCGTTACACAGTTTCATGGCACGGTACAGGAAAGGCAACGGGCATTTTTGCGCCTGCGTTTGGTAGCGTTGCCGGATACTTGCCCCCACTTCGAGCAGGGGTAGGGTGGCCGGATCTTTGCTTACCAGCAAATCGCGGAAATGTGAGGACAGACCGGTAATGAAATGACTGCCGTCAAATCCTTTGTTCAGCACATCGTTCAGCAGCAGCAGGGCGTCACTGACTTTATTTTCAAGAAAATGGTCGGTCAGTTTGAAGTAGTATTCGTAATCCAGCACATTCAAATTCTCGATTACGCTTTGGTAAGTGATGTGTCCGCCGGTAAAACTTACTACCTGGTCGAAGATGGACAAGGCGTCACGCATACCGCCGTCGGCTTTCAGCGCAATGACGTTCAGAGCTTCCGGTTCGGCGGTAATTCCCTCTTTAGAGGCTACATAGGCCAAGTGAGCTACGGTATCTTCCACACCGATACGGTTGAAGTCGTATATCTGACAGCGAGAAAGGATGGTAGGCAGTATCTTATGCTTTTCGGTGGTGGCAAGAATGAATATGGCATGACGGGGCGGCTCTTCCAGCGTTTTCAGGAAAGCATTGAAAGCGGAAGCCGACAGCATATGTACCTCGTCAATGATATATACCTTGTATTTACCTATCTGAGGCGGGATACGTACCTGCTCTACCAGTTGGCGGATGTCGTCCACGGAGTTGTTGGATGCGGCATCCAATTCATGAATGTTGTACGAACGCTGTTCATTGAAAGCTGTACACGATTCGCATTGGTTACAGGCTTCTCCCTCTGCCGTGGGAGCCATGCAGTTTATGGTTTTGGCAAAAATACGTGCGCAAGTAGTCTTTCCAACGCCACGCGGACCGCAGAAAAGATAGGCGTGCGCCAGTTTGCCTGTGGCGATGGCATTCTTTAAAGTGGTAGTCAACGCGCGTTGCCCCACTACCGACTCAAAGGTCGAGGGGCGGTATTTTCGTGCCGATACGATATAATTTTCCATATTCAGGGTGTTCTTATCACTAATATAGAGCACAAAGACAGCGTGGCTTGTCTCAGCTTTTGTGCAAATGTACGCAAAAAAAAGAATTTTCTCAGTTATTCGTCTTATCTTTGTGCTCAAAGAAACAATAACTGAATTACATGGATAAACTTGCTTCCCTCTGGTTGTTTGTCCGCAGACGTAAATATCTGATAACGTTTGTGCTGTTTGTCGTGCTTGTCGGTTTTCTGGATGAGAACAGTATTGTGCGCCGTCTCGGTTATTACCGCGAGGAAACGCGCTTACGCGGAGAGATAGACAGGTATCGTACGGAATATGAGGAGAATACCCGTCGCCTGAATGAGCTTGCCGTCGACTCCGGCGCTATCGAGAAGATAGCCCGTGAAAAGTATCTGATGAAGAAGCCCAACGAAGATATTTATGTATTTCAAGATGATATAGAAGAATGAAACAACTGATACCCGCCCTTTTTGCAGTAGGAGCTGTAATGCTTCCGATAGGTGCTGCCGTTTATATCACCGGATGGCAACTCTCGCCTTATATATATACGATAGGTGCGACATTTGTTGCTTTAGCGCAAATAAATTCACCTTCAAAATGCAAAAGTCCCACTATCAAACGTCTGCGGCGCCAGCAGATATTCGGTGCGTTGCTCTTGGTGCTTACCGGAGCTTTTATGTTCTTTACGCATGGTAATGAATGGATTGTTTCGCTGACTATTGCTGCTATCCTTGAGCTCTATACGTCGGTACGTATTCCGCAGGAAGAAGCTAAGGAGCAGTAGCTATATAGATTTGGCAAAGAGCGGTTTTATTGATGTATGGATGGCTGAAAACATCATTGCTTTTAGTTTGATCTGCAAAAACTTTTCAGAAGTCTTTTGAGATAAGGTTTCAACCGAACTCCATGAGGTGGAATTTTGTGTAGTGACATATATAAGCATTAAAATCTTTTTCTCATAAAAAAAGGCTATCTCTCCCAGACAGCCAATCTTTTTTGTTAACCTTAAATCTAATACTATGAAAAACACACTGCAAAGATACTTCTTAACTTTTGGGAGCAATCCTTCCTTTTTATAACATGCTTTAGCTGCGTGATATTTCCGTTAACATTTAACATAATACCCGTTTCCCCTTTAACTTATACAAACCCCGGCCGTTGATACAGGCCACTGGCGTATAGGCATGGACTCTGACGGTTTTATGGTGATTGGCGTCCTGCATGGCCAATGATGTCCGGCCGCACGAGTGATCTGGTCTGTTGATAGAGCTTATAGGTCAAGTCTCATCACAGCTCTAAGCAAGGAAAGGCCATGCCTGACTGTACATGCCATGCAGTTCTTTGAAGGAGATGGATATGCGGCAAACTAATCTTACCCCGCCCGTGTTCTTTTCGTACCACGGCTGTTGTATGCAAAGAACACAGGTGAAGTAATTAAGTACCACTGCCGTGGTACGA